>CAJGDL010000089.1 GCA_904502075.1 uncultured Alistipes sp. | reverse complement strand
TAGGTACCGCCATAGAGATAGGGCGAAGCGACAATATTCTCCCCCTTTTGGGCCAGCGAGAGGATGGTGAGTAGGATGGCCGACATGCCCGACGAAACAGCCAACGCCCCAACCGCTCCGTAGAGGGCGGCAATGCGCTCCTCGTAGGCCGAGGTGGTGGGATTTTGCAGACGCGTATAGATGTTACCTGCCTCGCTCAACTCGAAGAGACGGGCCGCGTGATCGCAATTTTGGAAACGGTAGGCGGCCGTGGGATAGATCGCCACGCCGCGCGAACCGGTGGGCTCGTCGGCCTTCAGACCCGCATGAATCTGGCGAGTCTCAAATTTCATATCTTTCGTATTCATTCCTTCATTAGCGTTTCTCTGCGCGTCGGGCCTTGCGCTCGGCCTTCTTATCCTTCGGAGCCTCATAAGCCGCCTCGTCACGACCTCCACCCAAAGCCGAGTAGAGGTTGATCGTTCCTTGGATCTCATCGAAGCGGTCGGTGATCTGCGAGATCTTGCCCGAGAGAAGGTTCTGCTCGGCCGTCAACACATCCAAATAGGTGGTCGAACCGTGCTTCATCAAGAGTTGGGTACTCTCGTAGGCCGACTCCAAAGCGGCAATCTGCTGTTCGCGCCACTTGCGCTTGGCTCGTGCCGTTTGACACAGCGACAACGCCTCGTTGACCTCCGATCCGGCATTGAGGAGCGACTGCTGGAAGGCAATCTGCGCCTCCTGCTGCTGCGCCTTGGCAATCTTCAGTTGGGCACGCGCCTTGCCCGCGTTGAAGATCGGAGCCACAAGCGATCCAGTGGCCGAGAGGAGGATCTCCGCCGGGTTCACAATCGCCGAACCGGCACTATTCGTCCAACCGAGGGTTCCGCTCAGCGTGAGGGTCGGATAGAGGGCCGAACGAGCAGCAGCCGTAGCATAGTATGCCTGCATGAGCGAGTACTCAGCCATACGCACATCGGGGCGATTCGAGAGCAAGCGCACCGGAAGTCCCGTAGCCAACGACTCGGGCAACTCCTGCGTCGAAAGCACACCGCGTTCGATCTCGTGCGGGATCTCACACAAGAGCAGGCAGAGGGCATTTTGCGCCTGAAGAATCGAGTGCGAAAGGTCGTAGAGCGAGGTGTTGGCCGAGAAGTAGGCCGCCTCGATCTGCGCCACGCCCGCACGATTGGTCATACCGGCCTGCATCATGGCAGCCATCGTCTCAGCACTCTGCTGAAGCGATTCGGCCGTGCGCTTGGTCACCTCGAACTGGCTGTCGAGCATCAAAAGCGTATAGTAGGCGTTGGCAACCCCGGCAATGAGTTGCGTGCGCACCGCTTGACGATACTCCTGCGACTGGTAGAGGGTTGCCTTGGCCTTGCGCTTGGCATTGTTGATTCCTCCAAAGAGGTCAATCTGCCACGAGGCATTCAAAGGCACCGAATAGGTCCAACCGCTCGAATTGCCCGCAAAGCTCGAGATTCCGCCATTGGGCGACAGGTTGAACGAGGGCAAGAAACTCAGGCGAGCCGACTTCAGTGTGGCACGGGCCTCCTCCACTCGCAGGTGGGCCGTTTGCAGGTCGCTGTTGTTCTCCAGAGCCCGCTCGATAAGCTGCTGCAGGTAGGGGTCAGTGAAGAGATCGCGCCAGCCCAGGTCGGCCAGCGAGGTGGTATCCGTCGTCTCATACTCCACTCCGTAGAGGGCTTCGGTCTTTACCTCGGGACGCGAATAGGGCTTATAAATGCCGCAACCCACCAGGAGGGCCACGGTGCAAAAAATCAAAATTCGTCTCATAACTCGTTACTCCTTATTATCATCGTTGAGCACTTTGTTTACCTCCTCGATCTCGGCTTGGATGGCCCAATCGGGGTTGTTGGTAATGTGTACAGGCTTTACCTTCTCCTGCAACCATTGGAAGAAGATGAACAGACCCGGCGTGAGGAAGAGCAGGGCTGCCGTTCCAATCAGCATACCGCCCACAACACCCGTACCGAGCGAGGAGTTACCGTTGGCACCCACACCCGAAGCGAACATCAGCGGCAACATACCGAAGATCATGGTCGAAACGGTCATCAACACGGGACGCAAACGCGCCTTGGCGGCCGAAACAGCAGCCTGGGCAAGCGTCATGCCGCTCAAGCGACGCTCCGTGGCAAACTCCGTAATCAGGATAGCCGTCTTCGACAAAAGACCGATGATCATAATCATACCCGTCTGGAGGTAGATGTTATTCTCCAAGCCGAAGAGCTGGGCAAAGAGGAGCGAACCCATCAGACCCACCGGCACGGTCAGCAAGACAGCGAAGGGGATGAAATAACTCTCATAAAGAGCGGCCAGCAAGAGGTAGATCAGCAGGAAGCAGATGCCATAGATAACCAAAGCATTGTTGGCGGTACCCTCCTCCTCGCGCGTCAAGTCAGCAAACTCATAGCCATAGCCACGGGGCAGCACCTCGGCAGCCACCTCCTTGATGGCGCGAATGGCATCACCCGACGAATAGCCCTCAGCGGCCTCGCCATTTACAGCAATCGAGTTATACATGTTGAAGCGGTTCATCGTCTCGGGGCCATAGACCTTCTCCAGCGTAACGAACTGGCTCACGGGAGCCATCTGCCCATTCACTCGTACATAGATATTATCGAGCGACTCAACATCCTTGCGGTGCTCGGCCTCGGCCTGGATCATTACACGATAGACCTTCGAGAAACGGTTCATGTTCGAGACATACTGACCTCCGTAGTAACCTCCGATCGTGGAGAGCACCTCGGACGGCGAGACCCCGGCACGCTTACACTTCGCAGCATCAACCTCCACCATATACTGCGGGAAGTTGACATTGTAGGTCGTGTAGGCCATCTTGATTTCGGGTCGCTGATTCAACGCCCCGATATACTGCATCGCCACATTGTAGAAGTCACGAATATCCACACCGTTGAGATCCTGCAAGTGCATCGAGAAACCACTCGAAGTACCATAACCAGAGATCATAGGCGGCACGATGGCTACGATCTGTGCATCTTTAATATCGGCACAAAGAGCCATGATCTGTTTGCTGACATAATCCACATGATCCGTCTTCTCGGGGCGCAACGACCAATCCTTCATCTTGACGATGAGCATACCATACGACGAGCCCTGACCAGCCAACAGACCGTAACCGGCCACCTTGTCGTAGACACGCACCTGGGGCAGCGAAGCGATATGCTCCTCGACCTGATCCATCAGTTTTCGGGTCTCCTCGAGAGTCGATCCCGGCGTAGCCGTGACGTTGACCATCACCGTTCCCTGATCCTCCGAGGGGATCAGACCCGTCTTGGTGGTCATAAAGAGGTAGACCATCGCAACGAAAGCCACCAACAGCGTACCCCAAAGCAGCGTTTTACTCTTGATAAAGAGTTTCACGCCCACCTGATATTTCTTGGTCATAGCACCGAAGGCCGTGTTATAGGCCTTGCGGAAACGCGAAGCAAAGTTTTCTTTCTCTACGCCCTCTTCGTCCACATAGGGTTTCAAAATCATGGCACAGAGCGCCGGCGAGAGGGTCAGTGCGTTCAACGCCGAGATTGCCACAGCCACAGCCATCGTAATACCGAACTGCGTATAGAAGACACCCGACGTACCGCCCATCATCGACACGGGGAGGAACACGGCCATGAAGACCAACGACGAGGTGATGATGGCCGAGGTAATACCTCCCATGGCATCGACCGTAGCCATGTAGGAGGATTTGTAGCCCACATCGAAGCGAGCCTGCACAGCCTCGACCACAATGATGGCATCATCGACCACCGTACCGATCACCAGCACCAAGGCAAAGAGGGTCAGCAGGTTGATCGAAAATCCGGCCACGATCATAAAGGCGAAGGTTCCCACCAACGAGACGATGATCGACACCAAAGGAATGATCGTCGAACGCAGATCCTGCAAGAAGATATAGACCACCAAAATTACGAGGATAATCGCCTCAAAGAGGGTCTTGATCACCTCGTGAATCGAGGCAAAGAGGAAGTCATTGACATCCTGGATTGAAACAAATTCAATACCTGCGGGGGCCTTCTTCTGCTCCTCCTCGAGGAGTTTGTCTATATTTTTCAGGATCTCGGTGGCATTCGATCCGGCCGTTTGGTAGATCATCGAGGCTACACCCGGGTGGCCGTTGATCTCACCCGAATAGGCGTAGTTCTCCTGACCAAACTCCACGCGAGCAACATCCCTCAAACGCAAGACCTCACCGGTCGAGAGCGAACGGATCACCAACTCCTCGAACTCTTCGGGCGTAACTTTACGACCCGTATAGCGCATCGTGTACTGGAAAGTATTATCGGAATCCTCACCCAGGTTACCCGTCGAGGACTCGATATTCTGCTCGTTGAGGATGTTCGTGATATCCGAAGGCACCAGGTTGTACTGCGCCATGATATCGGGCTTCATCCAGATACGGATCGAGTACTTGGCTCCCAGCGTATTACACTCACCCACACCGTTGATACGCAACATCTTGGGCTGAATGTTATTCATAAAGTAGTTCGCCAAGAAGGACTCGTCGTAGGTATCATCGGGCGAGGTGATTCCCACCACTTTGATCATCGAACTCTGACGCTTGAATACCTGAACACCCACCTTGTTTACCTCGGCCGGAAGCACCGAGGTGGCACGCGATACGCGATTCTGCACATTCACCGCAGCCATATCGGGGTCGGTTCCTTGCTTAAAGTAGACCGTGATCGAGACACCACCGGCATTCGATGCCGAAGAGGTCATGTAGGTCATATCCTGCACACCGTTGATCTGCTCCTCAAGGGGGGCAACCACCGATTTCTGAATCGTCTCGGCCGAGGCTCCCGGATAGGAGGTACGCACCACCACCGTCGGTGGAGCGATATTGGGATACTGCTCGATGGGCAGCATCATCAAACTGATGAGGCCGGCCAACATGATGAGCAACGAGATGACCGTCGAAAGTACCGGACGGTCAATAAAATGTTTCAGATTCATACGCGCTTACTCATTGGATTCTTGATTCTCGGCTGCGGGGGTTGCGGACTGCTCCTCGGCAGGTGCAGCTGGGGCATTTACATCGCTCTCAAGCACGACAGGGGTACCCTCGCGCAACATCGAAACCCCCTCGGTGATGATCACCTCGCCGGCCTTGAGGCCTCGCTTGACGATGTAGTTCTTGCCATCGAGCTTGATCACCTCGATCATCTTCGAGGTGGCCTTGCCCTCCTCCACGGCATAGACAAAGACCTTGTCCTGCAACTCATAGGTGGCGATGCAGGGGATCACGATGCAATCCTTGTTCTGGTGTCGGAGCACCACATTGCCCGAAGCACCGCTGTGGAGCAGACGGCCCGGATTGGGGAAGACGGCACGCACCGAGATCGAGCCCGTCGTGGGATCAATCACACCGCTGATCGTCTCGATAACACCCTCCTCGGAGTAGAACGAACCATCACTGAGTTGGAGCAACGGTTTGGGCAGGGCCTTCAACACCGCCTCCATCGAACCCATGTTGCGCGACATATTCAGCAGCGCCGTCTCGTTCATCGAGAAGTAGACATACATCTGCGAATTGTCCGACACCGTGGTCAGGGGCTGGGACATCGAGGGGCCCACCAAGGCACCCACGCGGTAGGGAATGGTTCCCACTACGCCGTTTGCAGGGGCCTTCACCACCGTATAGCCCAGGCTGTTGCGGGCATTCACCTCCTGCGCCTCGGCCTGTGCCAACGAGGCTTTGGCCGTCAGGAGCTGATTCTCGGCAAGACGCAGGTCATACTCCGAGACAACATTTTTGGCAAAGAGCTCCTTCTTGCTGTCGTAGGTGAGTTGGGCCGTAGCCACCCCCGCCTCGGCGGCCTGCACATTGGCCTCGGCCGTGCGGAGGGCTGCCTGATAAGGCACCTGGTCGATAACGAAGAGGATCTGTCCGTTGCGGACCTCCTGGCCCTCGGACACGCAGACCTTGGAGATCGTTCCGCTCACCTGCGGCATGATGTTGATATCCTGGCGACCACGAATCGAGGCCGAGAAGCGGGTTTCGATCTCAGCATCGGAGGTGGTCAGGGTCAGCGAGGCGTAAGGCACAGCCTGCTGGGTCTGCGGAGCCTTTCCACACGCCGTAAAGAGGAGTGCGAAAAGAGCCGCGGCATAATAAAAGTTCTTCTTCATGTTGATGTTAATTATTTGATTTGAATTTTTGTCTATTATCTGGCAAAGATATGAATTTTATAGGATTTATCCTATTTTTTACTCAAAAAAAACAAAAGTAAACCCTGTACTTTTTCCACACCCACGAAGCATCACCAGATTTTCCGAGACCGGAATTTTTCGCGCTTAAATCAAAAAAATTTGGGCGACAACAAAAAAATTCCCCGAGAAGGCCGCTGCCTCTTCGGGGAATCATTCAAAAGTCTCAAGAAGTGCTATAAAGCCGGAAATTCGAAGGGATAGCGCTTGATATCCTCCTCCACCAATTCGTCGCCTGCCTGCACCTCAATAATCTCCAAATCCGTAAGGGCCTTTACAGCATGGAGTTCACCACGACGGATGTGGGCCACATCACCGCGTCCCACCTTCGTCACCTTGCCCTCAAGAACCAAAAGACCCTCGCCATCGACAAAGGTCCAAACCTCCTCGCGACGCGCATGGGTTTGGTAACTGATCGAGCAACCGGCATTCAAGTGAAGGAGTTTGGTAAGCGAATGGTGGCCATCGGGATAGACCGTCTGCCCCAGGACACGATAGGTACCCCAACGACGCTCCTCGTACATGGGACGGCCGTCGAATTTCTCCACCTCCGACTTCATTCCCTCGCTGGCCGCCTTGTCGCAAACCAGGATGCCGTCGGGCGAAGCCGCCACAATCACATCCTTCACCCCCACGCAGAGAATCGGCAACTCCAACTCATTGACCACATGGGTATTTTCACACTTAGGGTCGATATGTCCGTTGCCCATGCAGTGCTCGGGCAACTCTTCGGCCAGGCTATTCCAGGTACCCAGATCCTTCCAGGCCCCGGCATAGGGAACCACAGCCACCGACTGCGCCTTTTCGGCCACCTCGTAGTCGAAACTAATCTTGGGGAATTCACCATAACGGCTGCGTAACTCGGCAAAGTCGGCCGCTTTGATGTATTTCTCGATAATATCGACCATATAGCCCAAGCGGAAGGCAAAGACACC
>CAJGDL010000088.1 GCA_904502075.1 uncultured Alistipes sp. | reverse complement strand
ACGGTCAGGCACAGATCAAGAATGCCATCTATGTATCGCACGAGGCCGGTGAGGGTGGCGGCAATGAGCAGCCCGATCAGCCCGTAACCCCCGCCGAGGGTGAGTACGCTTCGGATTCGTGCTTCGTAAGCGATGGCGATCAGTATGCCAACCCCTGCGGTCTGGGCGAAGTAACCGTTAATGGCTCGCCTGTTACGGGCTTCAAACTGGGTACGGGTAAGAAGACGGGTCTGTTCACCTCGACCGCTGTCGGCGTAGAGGGAACGAAGACCCTTTCGTTCTATGCCGTGGCCTGGAAGGGCAAGTCGGCTACGCTCTATGTGCGCGTAGATGGCACGCAGGTGGGTTCGTTCACGCTGGCCGCCAACGATGGTGCCACGGGCAATCCTCCCTTTACGGCCTTGACTCCCAACGCAAGCGATAAGTATTCGGTGGAGTTGACCGGCCTGACGGCTTCGTCGAAGGTTGAGTTCTCGACCTCGGCCAACTATGCCGTGGAGGACAACGCCTCCTCGGGTCGCGCCATCGTCTTCGGTGCCAAGTTGAACTAATTCCTTTATACCTTTCAGACGGCTCCCGAGAGGGGAGTGCCTTTCGGGAGCCGTTTTTTCGTTTTTGTACGTCGCTTTTTTAACTTGTTGCAATATGTTGCTTTTGCAATCTTTGGGTTCCCGAATCCTTGAAAATCTGCTGGCCATTGTGCTGGTATTGCTCTCCATGGGCGGATGCACCTCTTCGGAGGAGCCACAAGCCTCGCCGACCGAGGCTGCGGCCTCGTTCCGTCTCTCGGGAACCGACCGTGTGGAGGTGGCCGGTCACGCCTCCAACCCCTTGATCGACCTGCGTGCCGCGCAGGGTACGACCTACACCCTTACGATCCTTTCGGGGGGCACCTGGTGCCATACCTCACCCTCGAGTGAGACAACCACGACCACCGGACGCATGGTCTCCTCCATGCAGTCGGCCAAGATCTATCTCAAACAAAACAACTCCTCGACGGAGCGCACCGCCGAAATCGAGGTGAAATTCAGTACAGGCGAGAGCGTCTGCCTCCAATTGACGCAGGGCATCTATGAGAAACCGGCCCTCTTTACGAAGGAGTGGCCCGAGTTGCCCGACTACCAAGACAACGACAACACCATCACGGTGACCCACTTCGCTCCGCTCTCCTCGTCGAAGACGGCGCGCAACTTCACCGTATGTTTCAATATCGAAAAGGGCTATGCCGAGTGGCTGGCCTATCCGATTCACAAATGCTATATGCAGGGCTCTTATCGCCGCACCGACGATTGGGCCTACGACCCCAAGATCCCTGTGGAGTACCAGCCTAACTTGATGATTGGCTCCTACCGCGGTTCGTGGGTGCGTGGCCACCAGGTGATGTCGAATCACCGCTATGTGAGCTACTCCGACGAGTTGAATGCCCAGACCTTCTACGCCTCGAATATCATGCCCCAGGATTATAGCTTCAATGGTGGCATGTGGCTCAATATGGAGGAGATCTGCACCAACAAGGGCATGACCTCCGGGGCCGATACCCTCTACTGCGTGACGGGTACACACGAGGTGCGCACGAAGGCCTCCGACAAGGCCGGCAAGGAACTTTCGGTGCCTAAGTATTGCTTCAAGGTGCTGCTCAAGGCCCGCTCCTCGAAGAATACCACCCCCATTGCCAAAATCACCGACCCCTCGCAGTTGATGGCTATTGGCTTCTTGGCCTACAACGACTCCTCGAGCAACAGCGGAAAACTCTCCGACTACACGATGTCGGTGGCCGAGGTGGAGGAGTTGACCGGTTTCAACTTCTTCCCGATGCTCGATGAGTCAATTGCGGCCGAAGTCAAAGCACAGCACAAACCTTCCGATTGGAATATTAACTAATCATACTATGAAAAAACTACTATTGACGGGTATCTTTGCAGCGCTTGTGATGGCCTGCTTTGCCCAAAAACCCCACAAAGTGGTCTTCTACAACCTGGAAAACCTCTTTGACACAATCAACGACCCCGAGACCAACGACGATGAGTTCACGCCCGAGGGTCCCAAGAAGTGGAACGCCACGAAGTATGAAAAGAAGCAGAAGAACCTTGAGAAGGTCTTCACCGACATCATGCTTATCGGCAAGGGGGAGAAGGTTACGGTGGACGACTACCCGGTGGTGATCGGTGTCTCGGAGATCGAGAACCGTGCCGTATTGGAGGATCTCGTGGCCCAGCCCAAGTTGGCTCCCGCCCGCTACCGCATCTGCCACTACGACTCGCCCGACCGCCGCGGTGTGGACTGCTCGTTCCTCTACCGTGCCGATGCCTTTGAGTTGGAGGGTAGTGCCGCCATCCCCTTCAAGATGGCCGAGTTGCCCGAGTTGCGTACGCGTGACGTGGTGACCATGTGGGGTAAGATCGACGGCGAGCCCTTCTACTTCATGGTAGCCCACTGGCCCTCGCGTTTGGGAGGTCAGCAAGCCTCGGCTCCGCGCCGCGAGCACGCCGCCAAAATTATGCGCCACGCGGCCGACTCGGTGCGCCGTCTGAATCCCGATGTGAAGGTGGTGATGATGGGCGACTTCAACGACGATGCCACGGATGCCACCGTAATGGAGGTGCTGGGCGGATGCGGCGACATCAAGAAGATCCCCGAAGGGGGCTATTTCAACCCCTATGTAGCCCTGCTCAAGGCCGGTTATGGTACGCTCGGTTACCGCGACTACTGGAATCTGTTCGACAACATTGTGGTTTCGGAGAACCTGGCCACGGGTTCGACCGGTGAGCTGAAGTTGCAGAAGGTGGACAAGAAGTTCTATGGCTATATCTTCAACCGCCCCTACCTGATGCAGCAGGAGGGTCAGTACAAGAACTACCCGTTGCGCACCTTCGTGGGTAACAACTTCCAGAGCGGCTTCAGCGATCACCTCCCGGTGATGATCCTGATCGGGAAGTAGCCAAAGTGAAACAAACTAATTATACCTATATTTAATATGAAGATTAAAAATCTACTTCTTTTGATGGTGCTCACCTTTGCATCGCTGGCCGTGATGGCGCAGGATGGCGGTGTGAAGGGTCGTGTCGTTTCGCGCGACGGACGTGCGGCGTTGAGCGGCGTGAAGGTGGCTATCGAGTCGATGGGCTTGACGGCTACGACCGACAGCGAGGGTAACTTCCTCTTCGAGGGGCTTCCTGCCGGCGACTACAAACTCTCGTTCGAGGCCCCCGAGTTCGAGGATTCGGATATCGTGGTGCGCGTCGACCGTATGGTGAAGGATACCGGTGTGGTGTCGATGGTACCCGATGTGCAGGCCGTGATCGACGACTCGCTCTTCTCGGAGTTCGACTCCGATGCCGAGTCGGCAGGCGATTCGCAGGCATTGCCCTCGTCGCTCTCGTCGTCGAAGGATGTCTTCAACAACATCGCCTCCTACAAATTCTCGGAGATGCGCTTCAACGTGCGTGGTTACGATTCGCAGTATTCGTCGATCTACCTGAATGGTATCCGTTTCAACGATGCCATGACGGGTTTCGGCCCTTGGTCGCTGTGGAGCGGTCTGAACGATGCTACGCGTAACCAGGAGAATACGGCCGGTCTTCACTCGTCGGGCTTCGGTATCGATGGAGTGGGTGGTACGACCAATGTCAATGCCCGTGCCTCGCAGGTGCGCAAGGGATTCCGCGCTTCGGTGGTGAACGGCAATACGATGTATCGCTTCCGCGTGATGCTCTCCTATGCTTCGGGTCTGCTGGACAACGGTTGGTCCTATGCCTTCTCGTTCTCGACCCGTCAGGGTGGTAACGGCTATGTAGATGGTATCTACTACAACGCTTTCGGTTACTTTGGTTCGGTGGAGAAGCGTTTCGGCGGAAACCGTCACTCGTTAGCCCTCACGGTGTTGGGTGCCCCCACGGAGCGTGGAGCCCAGCAGGCTTCTACCCAGGAGGCTTACGACCTGTTGGAGAACAACTACTACAACCCCAATGTGGGTCTGCAGAACGGTGAGTTGCGCAACACGCGTGTGCGTCTCTACCACGAGCCGATCGTGATGCTCAACTACAACTTCGATATCTCGGATCGTACGAAGCTCACGGCCGCCTCGTCGGTTCGCTTCGGTCGCAACGGCTACTCGGCCTTGACCTGGATGGATGGTGCCGACCCGCGTCCCGACTACTACCGCTACCTGCCCAGCTACTACACGAATCGTATCTATCAGGCCGATCCCTCGGTAGGAGTGGATCAGACGACCGTGGAGAGCTACGAGGCATTGGCCCAGCAGACGGCCGAGGAGTGGCGCAACGATCCCCAGAAGAGCATGATCAACTTCGACAAGATGTATGATACGAACCGCAAGCTTGCGGCTCAGGGCGAGGGTGCCAACTACATCATCGAGGAGCGTCATACCGACCAGATCGACCTGAACGAGATGCTGGCCATCTCCCACTCGTTCCGCAACGGCATGAGCCTGAAGGGGGGTGCCAACCTGCGCATCAACCGCACGAACTACTACAACGAGGTGAAGGATCTGCTCGGTGGTGCCTACTGGCTCGATATCGACAAGTTTGCCCGCCGCGATTTGGGTGAGGATCCCATCAACTACCAGAACGATGTGATCTACTACTTGCAGCATGGCCACCAGGCCCGCAAAGTGGGTGAGGGTGAGCGTTATGGTTACGATTACTACGCCCACCTCTACGAGGGTCGTGCTTGGTTGCAGTATGGAGCCAAGTTCGGTGGCTTCGAGATGTTGATTGGTGGTGAGGCCGGTTATACGAAGATGTGGCGTGAGGGTCGCCTCCTGAAGGGTTTGTTCCTCACCTCGTCGCTCGGAGATTCCAAGAAGCTCGACTTCCTGACCTACAAGGTGAAGGGTGAGTTTGCCTACCGCTTCTCGGGTGCCCACTCGATTGATGCCAATGTGGCCTACATGGAGAATGCTCCTGCCTTCCGCGATGCCTTTGTTTCGGCTCGTACGCGCAATGACGTAACCCCGGGTCTCACGACCGAGAAGATCTTCGGTGCCGACTTCTCCTACAACATCAACCTCAAGTGGATCAAGGCGCGTCTGTCGGCCTACTACACCACCATCGAGGATCAGTCGAAGGTGATCTCGTTCTACGACGATACGCAGTCTTCGTTTACGAACTTTGCCATGAGCGGCATCGACAAGCGTTACATGGGTGTTGAATTGGGCTTCACGGCTCCCATCTGGAACGGAATCTCGCTCAATGGTGCCATCTCGTTGGGTGATTACCGCTACACTTCGAATGCCGATTTCGTGCAGACGATCGACAACAGCACCGAAATTGTGAATGTAGATAAGGTGCTTTGGAAGGACTTCCGTGTGGAGTCTACGCCCCAAACGGCGATCAACGTAGGTCTGTCGTACCGTAGCTCGAACAACTGGTTTGCCTCGATCGACTTCAACTACTACGATAACCTCTACCTCTCGATGAACCCTGCTCGCCGCACCAAGTCGGCCTACCAGACGGTGATTCGTGGTGGTGAGGAGACGCAGTTGCCCGGTATGATGAAGGCCGATGCTTTGAACGATCTGCGCCGTCAGGAGAAACTCGATCCCAGCTATACGCTCAATCTGAGTGTGGGTAAGAACTGGTACATCCGCCGCAACTACCAACTCGGCTTCAGCCTCGAGGTGAAGAACGTACTCAACAACCAGGAGATTCGCACGGGTGGTTACGAGCAGATGCGTCTTTCGCGTCGTACCTATGTGAACGAGGACAACGCCTCGATGCAGTACTACACCCCCTTCGACTCGAAGTATTTCTATCTGCTGGGTACGACCTATTATCTGAATGTATATTTCCGTTTCTAACCCCGCAAAACCGATTTTACGACTATGAAAACTATTTTGAAAGCATATTGGATGCTGGCCGTGGCGGTGCTTGCGGTCGGCTGCTACAACGATCAGGAGGTTCCCGCCCCCGAGAAGATCTATACCGATGTGGACTTTGTGGACCTTGAGCAGGTGGATATCCGCGACGTGAAGCAGATGTTCCTCGATGCCTTTGGTACTCTGGAGCACACGGGCGACAACACCTCGTGGGACGATACGAAGTACCTTGAACTGGACAGCGAGTCATCTGGTGTAAAGGAGACAATTATTACCCTGACTGAAAAGATAAATGAGGAACTTGAAAAGGAAAATCCTGATCAAGAAAAGATTGCTCAGTTACAACGTAGTTTATATATTTTTAGCAATATTAATAACTACTATATCAAAGGTAAGGTGCAGTCCAACGACGAGGAGGGTAACGTCTACAAGTCGCTCTATATCTGCGATGAGACGGGTGCTATCGAGGTGAAACTCACCAACGGCAACTACCTGAACTATCCTACGGGCCACTTCGATCCCGCCACGGGCACCATGCCTTCGTCGTGGGTTTATGTGAAGCTCAAGGGACTCTATATCGGTAACTACCGCATGATGCTCTCGATCGGAGGGGCTCCCTCGAGCTCCTATAACAAGGTGGGCGAGCACAAGTTCTACGCCAACTCGAACCTCGAGAACCTCACGACGATCGCCCAGCATGTCTTCTACGGAGGCCCTGCCGAGCTTTCGGTGGCCGAGGGCGACATCCTCGTGGTAACCCCCGAGACGAAGGATCTGATCTGCTGCCACACCGGCAACAACATGGGCGACAACAGCAAGGCTCTCGACGTGATGGGTCGCCTGGTGTGGATCAAGGATGTTACCTGCCGCTATGGTGTGGTCGATGAGAACAAATACCCCTCGTGGATGGATACCAATGTGCGCCCCGTGGTGAGCAAGTTCTGGTATCGTTGGGGCTTCAACGACAAGACCTACGCCAAGGCTGCCAACCTCTACGGTTCGGTGCTCTTCAGCTACGACAAAAACCTGCCGACCTATACGGGTAAGGCCGGTGTCTATGTGGTTCGCACTTCGGGTTATGCCCGTTTTGCCGCCAAGCCCATTGTCAACGATGGTCAGAAGGTCGATATCCTGGGTCACCTGGCCATCTATGGCAAGTATTGGGCCGACTATGCCACCTACCAGATCTCGATCAACCGCTTCGAGGATATCATGATCCACGCCGAGGATGCGGCCGCCCCCTATATTACGGAGGCCGAGATGAATCAGGATGTCTTCGAGCGCACGGGATTCTATCTGAATGGTACCAATGCCGAGGGTGAGTATAATGTCGACTACGACTCGTTCTTTACCCCCTCGACCGAGGATGACGATTCGGAGGGCAGCCTCGATTAACCGCCCCCCCCCTAAAAAGTAAAAGGTCTGTACCGCGGTACAGACCTTTTACTTTTTAGGGGGGGGGCGGTTAATCGAGGCTGCCCTCCGAATCGTCATCCTCGGT
>CAJGDL010000087.1 GCA_904502075.1 uncultured Alistipes sp. | reverse complement strand
GAGTAATGGTATATTCAGCGAAAACGGACTGGTCGCCCATCTTCACCACTTTTACAACGGCTCTCCTATCAGCACCGACATTACTCTTGGCAATATTTAAGGTCGCACAACCGCTCTCCAGGCCCCTCGTTTCGGGAGCAAGCGAAATCCAATGCTGGGCCTCCTTCGGGATGACAACCACACATTCGACCGATGTTTGATAGAGAATCTCCACGGTGCCACCTTCGACGGGGAGATTGAAGGTGTTGTCCTCATCGCCAATAATTACCTCTTTAAGGCTTTGCGATACGACCAACACTTTCTTTGCCTTGCCACAACTGAAAGTTATGGTACCCTCGCGGTCGTCGTAGGAGAGGTCGGCAGTGAGGGTAACGGTTACACCCTCCTCGCTTGCCTCGCCATTTGTTACGGAAGTGGTTACCCAATCGCAATTGTTGGTCAGCTCCCAAGCGTAGTTGCTATAGACCTTAATATCTATACTCTCGCCATCGGGAGCAAATGCGATATTCTCCTTGTTTAGTGTAATGTAGGCATCGTCGGGCGAAACCACATCGTCGCCACCACTCCCGCAACTCCATGTCATCAGGAGCAGAAGCATGGCCAAAAGTGTAAGAAGTTTTTTCATGGTGTTATAAGTTAAAGTTTAAGACAATTTGCAACTTATTGTAAATTAACGAAATACCCCCCCCCGCCGAAAATCGAGGAGGGGTATTCTATACCCTTATTGCGCAAATTGCCCATTATTTCGCTGATATGTTACTACAAAATTAAGCAAAATTTTCGAAACGAACAACACGGTGTGGGACATTGTTTTAATAAAATAGAAAACCACCTCTCACGGAGTGTGAAAGGTGATTTTGGGGAGGGGGAAGATTTCCTATCGGCGGAAGGAGAGCATCCACTCGAGGAGCTCGGGCGAGAAGCGTGTGCCCTCGTTGTCGTAGCCCTTCAGCGGGGTGTAGCGCACCTCGCCCCCTTTGCGGTCGATCTTCTCGGCCAGGTCGCGGGTCAAGGCCTGCTTCTCGGGGTCGAAATCCGAGTAGGAGAGGGCCACGGGGGTCTTGGCAATGGCCGCGGCCGAGTTGCTCTTGTGGGGATAGCTCGCAGCCGCGATGGCCCCGGCAAAGAGTTTTGGGTAGGCATCGAGCGCATAGAGCACACCGGCTCCGCCCGAGGAGTCGCCCACCAGGTAGATGCGCGTCGGGTCCACCTCGGGGTGGTCGGCCAGCAGTTGGTCGATAAGGCCCTTCAGCACGATGGGCATCTTGTCGCCCAGGGTGGCATAGTTCTCGTTCCAACGACGGTCGGGGCGGCACTGCGGAGCCACCAGGAGCACCTTTTCGCCGATCTTTTCCAGGTTTTTGACCACCGTCTGCACGCTTCCGCGCAGCTGGCCGCGGTTGTCTACGCCTCGGCCCTTGCTGCTGTGCAGGAAGATCACCAAGGCCTCCTTGTCGCTCTTCTCGGGGGCAAGGTGAAGGGTGCGATAGGGCACCTCCAACCCCTCGTGGCGGTAGGATGCCTTCTCGAAGCGGCTCTCGAACTGCTCGAACCAGGCTTTGCGGGCCGCCTCCCGCTCCTCGGCGGTCATTGCCGATTTTTCGTGCTTTGCAATCCCCGGTGTCGGGGTGTTGTTCTCCTCCTGGGCCAGGGCAGAAACGCCTGTCAGCAGGCAGAGGATAAAGAGTAGATTTCTCATGGTTGTAATTTTGGGTGGAGGAGATTGCACGTCGGTTGTTTACAACCTCCTCGCAATGACTGTTTTATAGTTATAAAGAGCCGCTTTGTGGCGACTCTTTATAAGTTGTGGAATGTACCCGGGTCTATCGATTACTTCGCGTAACTTACGGCGCGGGTTTCGCGGATCACCGTGATCTTTACTTGACCCGGGTACGTCATTTCGTCCTGGATCTTCTTGGCGATATCGTGCGACAGGCTCTCCGACTCCTGATCCGAGAGTTTGTCGGCACCGACGATCACGCGCAGCTCGCGACCGGCCTGGATGGCGTAGGTCTTCACCACGCCGGGGTAGGAGAGGGCGATGTCCTCCATCTCCTTCAGACGCTTGATGTAGCTCTCAACCACCTCGCGACGGGCACCCGGGCGGGCACCCGAGATGGCATCGCACACCTGGATGATGGGGGCGATCAGCGAGGTCATCTCGGTCTCGTCGTGGTGAGCTCCCACGGCGTTGCATACCTCGGGCTTCTCTTTGTACTTCTCGGCGAGCTTCATACCGATGATGGCGTGCGGCAGTTCGGGCTCGTCATCGGGCACCTTGCCGATGTCGTGCAGCAGACCGGCGCGGCGGGCCAGCTTGGGGTTGAGGCCCAACTCGGCGGCCATGATACCGGCCAGATTGGCCGTCTCGCGGGCGTGCTGCAGCAGGTTCTGGCCATACGACGAGCGGTACTTCATCTTACCGATCAGACGAATCAACTCGGGGTGCAGGCCGTGGATGCCGAGGTCGATGGTGGTACGCTTACCCACCTCCACGATCTCCTCCTCGATCTGCTTCTTAACCTTGGCCACCACCTCCTCGATGCGGGCGGGATGGATGCGGCCGTCGGTAACGAGCTGGTGCAGAGCCAGGCGGGCGATCTCGCGACGTACGGGGTCGAAGCCGCTCAGGATGATGGCCTCGGGGGTATCGTCCACAATGATCTCGATGCCGGTCGCGGCCTCCAGGGCGCGGATGTTGCGACCCTCACGGCCGATGATGCGGCCCTTCACCTCGTCGCTATCGATGTGGAAGACCGTTACAGCATTTTCGATCGCGGTCTCGGTCGCCACACGCTGAATCGAGGCGACGATGATGCGCTTGGCCTCCTTCGTGGCGGTGAGCTTGGCCTCCTCAATTGTCTCGTTGATGTAGGCGGCGGCATCGCTCTTGGCCTCGGCCTTCATGTTCTCCACCAGGATGTTCTTGGCCTCCTCCGAGCTCATGCCCGAGATCTGCTCCAGGCGGCTGTTCTGCTCCAAGCGCAGACGCTCCACCTCCTCCTCTTTGCCCTGCAGACGCTGCATCTGGCCCTGCATCTGCTCCTTGAGGCGGTCATTCTCCTTGATCTTGTTCTCCAGGTCGCGCTGCTGATTCTGCAGATTACTCTCGATCTGCTTGGCACGCTGCTCGCTTTGGGCGATCTTCTGGTTGCGCAGATTCACCTCGCGATCGTGTTCACTCTTGAGTTGTATGAACTTCTCTTTTGCCTGCAGGATCTTCTCCTTCTTGATCATCTCACCCTCGGCTTCAGCCTCCTTGACGGCAGCCTCGCAGCGCTTTTTAATGCTCTGCTTGAGTACGAGGTTTGTGATCAACACATAGACCCCGACTCCGACAATGGCAGATATACAGGCGGTTAAAATAATAGTACCCATTTGTTTTGTTTGTTTTTATATAATTAGGTTAATGGTTCAAAAAAAAACCGCATAAGATCCCTTCTTTCGTTTGACGAATCTGCAAGATAAGTCAGGTGTGGGGTCGCTGCTATTCGCAACCTTCCAACGGTCGCCCGCGGGCGACACCCCGAGGGGTTAAGGCCTGATTTTGACAAAGCATCCGTTGCCCCAATGTAATAATTGTTCAGTTTCGCAAAGCTTAAGGAATCTATGCGGGTAGATTTTTCCTTCTCTATATGTCAGAACGCTGTCGGCTTTTTAAAGCGGGCCGGCCCCTCTGTTCCGAATTAAATCTCGGTTTTTAACTCATTCAAATAGTGATCCAGGCGATTGTTCATCGCGTCGAGCGCTTTCAAGTCTTCGCCACCCACCTCGCGGCTTTGGCGCAGTTGTACGTTGGCAATCGCCAAATGCAGGGCGGCCATCGCAAGGTAGTCGCGATCCTCAAACCCCTTGTATTTTCCCTTCTTGAAGCTGTTGATATAGTCATTGACCTCCTGCTCCGCCAGTCGATAGGCCTCCTCCTTCTCGGGAAGCGTATTGACGCGGTAGGCCTTTCCGGCCACCTTCAGGTTCATGGTCAATTTTTTGGTCTCCTCCATAGGGCGTTATTCGGCTTTGTTCAACAGGGCGATACACTTGTCGACCTCCCGCATCAGCTGGTTGACACGCGCACGCGCCTTCTCTTTGTCGGCTTTTCCGCCGGCCAGACCTTCACTCAGCTGTTGTTTCGAGAGTTCGCGATCCAAGTCGCGTACGCGTTGCTCCAAGGCGCGTTTCTCCTCCTTGAGGCCATCGCGCTCGGCCGTGAGTTTCCCGCACAGAGTCACCATCTTGCGATGCTCCTCCACCAAACGCTCCAAGCGTTCGTTCAGTTCGGTGATTACCCCTTTTACAGCCATTGTTTCGGTCTATTGTACAATTATTTTCCCCAAAGGTATAAAAAAAGTTCGGAATTTCCAAATTTCCGAACTCTTGTGATGGAAAAGGCACCTTTTGTGCCACTCTTTATCGCCTGTTGAGCGTATGTGGTCGATTAGATGACCTCGCCGTAGAGGTCGTACTCCGAGGCATCGGTGATTTTCACCTCGTAGAAGCGACCGCGGAAAAGGCGTTTGCCATCCGCCGGAATCAGAATCTCCTGATCCACCTCGGGCGAGTCGTACTGCGAACGGGCCACATAGAAGTCGCCCTGGCGCGAGTCGATGATCACGCGCTCGGTGCGCCCTACGCGGCGTAGGTTGTTCTCGCGCGAGAGGTCGCTCTGCAGGCGCATCAAACGCTCCACGCGCTGCTGCTTCACCTCCTCGGGAACATCGTCCGTAAGTTCGGTGGCCGAGTAGGTGCCCTCCTCCTCCGAGTAGGCGAAGACTCCCAGGCGTTCGAAGCGAACTTGTTTTACAAACTCCATCAACTCCTCGAAGTCCTGCTCTGTCTCCCCGGGGTAGCCCACCAGCATGGTGGTGCGCAGCGTGAGGTCGGGCATCGCCGTGCGCAGTTTGCGGATCAGAGCCTCGGCCTCGGCCTTGGTGTGGCGACGCTTCATGGCGCGCAACTGGTTGTCCGCGATGTGCTGGAAGGGGATATCGAGGTATTTGCAGATCTTGGGCTCCTCGCGCATCACCTCGATCACCTCGTCGGGGAAGGCGGTGGGGTAAGCGTAGTGGAGACGAATCCACTCCAACCCCTCGATGCGGCAGAGGGCACGGAGCAGATCGGCCAGGCGGCGTTTTCCGTAGAGATCCAGGCCGTAGTAGGTGGTGTCTTGGGCGATGACCATCAGCTCCTTCACGCCCCCTTTGACCAACTTTTCGGCCTCCTCCAAGAGGGCCTCCATCGGTACCGAGCGGTGCTCGCCGCGAATGATCGGAATAGCGCAGTAGCCACATTTCCAGTTGCACCCCTCGCCGATCTTGAGGTAGGCGTAGTGTTTCGGGGTGGTCTGTACGCGGTCGGTTTCGCACGAGGGGCGGTACTCGGCACCCAGGCGGCGTACCACCCCCTCCCAATCCTTTACGCCGAAGAAGTCGTCCACCTCCGGCAACTCGGCGCGCAGCTCGTCGGCATAGCGCTCCGAGAGGCAGCCGATCACGAAGAGCTCCTCGATCTTGCCCGCCTTTTTCAGCTCGGCCGCCTGGAGGATCAGTTCGATCGACTCCTGTTTGGCATCGCCAATAAAGCCGCAGGTGTTGATCACCACCACCTTGGCATCCGTGCGGTCGCTGTCGGCCACCACCTCATAGCCCGAGGCGTGAAGTTGGGCCATCAAGTGCTCCGAATCAACCGTATTCTTCGAGCATCCGAGGGTTATGACGTTAATTTTTTTCATCTCCGAACAGGGCTTTTACAAACTCTTTGCGGTCGAACATCTTCAGCTGATCGACCCCCTCGCCCACACCGATATAGCGCACCGGAATGTGGAACTGGTCGCTGATGCCGATCACCACACCTCCCTTGGCCGTGCCGTCGAGTTTCGTGATCGTGAGCGAGGTTACCTGGGTGGCCTGGGTGAACTGCTTGGCCTGCTCGAAGGCATTCTGACCGGTCGAACCGTCCAATACGAGCATCACCTCGTGTGGCGCATCGGGAATCACCTTGGCCATCACGTTGCGGATCTTCGTCAGCTCGTTCATCAGGCCGATCTTGTTGTGCAGACGGCCGGCCGTATCAATCAAGACCACTTCGGCCCCATTGGCCACGGCAGACTTCAGCGTATCGAAGGCCACCGAGGCGGGGTCGCTGCCCATCTCCTGGCGGATCATCGTGGCCCCGGCGCGCTCGGCCCAAACGGCCAGCTGGTCGATGGCGGCGGCACGGAACGTATCGGCTGCACCGATGTAGACCTTGCGCCCGGCCTTAGTGAGTTGAGCGGCAAGTTTTCCGATCGTGGTGGTCTTGCCCGCACCATTGACACCCACAACCATCATCACATAGGGCATGCCGGGCTTCACCTCGATGCCGAAATCCTCCTCCTTGCGGTTCGACTCCTCCATCAAAAGGGCGATCTCTTCGCGCAAGATCGACTGCAATTCCGAAGTGTTCATGTACTTATCGCGTGCCACACGCTCCTCGATGCGGCGAATGATCTTCACGGTGGTATCCACACCCACATCCGAGGTGATGAGCACCTCCTCCAGGTCGTCCAATACATCGGCATCGACGGTCGAGCGGCCGGCCACGGCACGGGCCAACTTCGAGAAGAAGCCCGTCTTGGTCTTCTCCAGCCCCGCCTCCAATTCGCGGCGATCGGCCTCGTGTTGTTTGGCCTCGGCCTCCTGCTCCGTCACCGCCTCGGGGGTGGCGACTTCGGGGCTCTCGGTTTCGGGGGCGGCAGTGCTCCCTTGGGGCGCTGCCGGCTCCTCCGTCTTCTTTTTCTTAAACAGGTCAAAAAATCCCATAGGTTTCGTTTTTGGGTTGAGGCCCCATCGGCCCCAACAGGAAACAACATAATTTTTGCAAAGGTACAAAAAAAGGTCGAAGGGTTCAATACAAGCAAGATAAATTTCCCCCGAAAGGGGCGATAAAGCGCTCTTTTTGGATAAAAAATTGATTTTTAGACGAAAAAATTTTGCAGGAGCGGATTTTTATCTTTACATTTGCGGGCTGAAAAGCGTGAAAACACTAAAAACAATTTAATATTAACAACAAAAACCTACGAAAATGAAAGCAGGAATCCATCCTCAGAATTATCGTATTGTGGCCTTCAAGGACATGTCCAACGACCACGTGTTTTTGTGTCGGTCCGCCGTTTCGACAAAAGAGACCATCGAAGTGAACGGCGAAACCTATCCCGTGTATAAGATGGAAATCTCCAACACCTCGCACCCGTTCTATACGGGCAAGATGAAGTTGGTTGACACCGCCGGTCGCGTCGATAAGTTTATGAGCCGCTACGCAAAGCGCTACGATAAGAAGAACGCGAAGTAAACCGACGGGATACTTCATAAAAGAGAGCCTGACAATGATTTG
>CAJGDL010000086.1 GCA_904502075.1 uncultured Alistipes sp. | reverse complement strand
GAAGAGAGGGTGTCAAAGGGGTAGAAAGACATTTTTTAATTCAAAAATCTGAATTCAAAATGCAAAATTATTGGGCTTGTGCTTCTGAATATTCGGTGGTGAAATTCACACGCAAAATTCGCAACGTCAAGAAAATAATTTTGAACTCTGAAATTTCATTGGTTATGCGCTTACGCCGAAGTCGCGCAGGGCATCGTTCAGCGAGGTTTTTTTGTCGGTGGACTCCTTGCGGTGGCCGATGATCAGGGCGCACGACACGCTGTACTCGCCTGCGGGGAACTGCTTGCGGTAGCTGCCCGGGACAACCACGGCGCGTGCGGGTACATACCCCTTGTAGGTGATCGGCTCCGAGCCCGTGACGTCGATGATGTGGGTCGATCCGGTGATCACCACGTTGGAGCCCAGCACCGCCTCACGGCAGATGTGTGCCCCCTCGACCACAATGGCGCGCGAGCCGATGAAGCAGTTGTCCTCGATGATGACCGGGGCCGCCTGCACGGGCTCCAGCACACCGCCGATTCCCACACCGCCCGAGAGGTGGACATGTTTGCCGATCTGGGCACAGGAGCCTACCGTGGCCCAGGTGTCGACCATGGTGCCCGTATCGACATAGGCTCCGATATTGACATACGAGGGCATGAGGATGGCACCCGGGGCGATGTAGGCGCCGTAGCGGGCGATGGCGTGGGGCACGACGCGCACTCCGAGCTCCTCGTAGCCGTGCTTGAGCTCCATCTTGTCGTACCACTCGAGCTCTCCCGCCTCCATCTTGCGCATGGGCTGGATGGGGAAGTAGAGGATGATGGCCTTCTTGACCCACTCGTTCACCTGCCAAAGGCTCTTTTCGAGGTCGAGGGGCTCGGCCGTGCGGAGCGAGCCCTTGTCGACGAGCTCCACGACGGTACGAATCGCCTGCTGTGTGGCGTTATCTTTCAGCAACTCGCGGTTCTCCCACGCTGCTTCGATGATTGTTTTCAGTTCGCTGTACATAATCTTTTCTGATTTTATTGGGTAAAGGTAGGCAAAATCTGTGACACTTGGCCTCTGTGTGGCTAACTTTTCTATCTTTTTTGTATCTTTGCCCCTACAAGAGAGTGTCAATGAGGAATTGGAAATTGTTTTTTATATAATTTTGAATTTTTTCAGTTTGCCCCGGGAGGGTGAATAAACAGATTTTAGGTAAGAAAAGTACGAACGGAATAAAGTCCCGGTTTCAGCCGAAGGCTGACCAAGTCCCCTGCCCGAGGCGGGGGATTTAGGGGGTGGGTCAGAAACTTATACTTTATCTCCACGGGTAGCTTGCCCCGGGAGGGTGAATAAACAGATTTTAGGTAAGAAAAGTACGAACGGTATGAAAGTGTATAAATTTGGTGGTGCATCGGTGAAGACGGCCGATGGCGTAAGAAATCTGCATAAGATTATTGGGGACGAGGAGAACCTCTTCGTCATTGTCTCGGCCATGGGCAAGACAACCAATGCCCTGGAGCGTGTCTTTACCGGCCTGCAGAAGGGCGACAAAGCCGCCTCGATGGCCGAAATCGAGGAGTTGCGCCGCTATCACCAGGCCATTATCGACGACCTGTGGCGCAAACCTGCCACGCTCCCCAAGGTGGAGGCCCTCTTTGCCGAATTGGAAAAGGTGGCTACCGAGACCCTCTACAAGCCGGAGGATGCCGAGCTGTGGTATGATACCATCGTGGCCTACGGAGAGTTGCTCTCGACCACGATCATTTCGGAGTTTTTGAATCGTGTGGGCATTGCCAACGCCTGGATTGACATGCGCAAAGCCTTCCTCACGGAGCAGCGACACAAGGATGCGGCTGTGGATATCGAGGCCTCGAAGCCCCTCTTGCGAGCCGCGGTGGAGGCAGTTCCCGAAACCATCTACATCGGTCAGGGATTCATCGGCGGTGCCCCCGATGGCACGACCACGACTCTGGGTCGCGAGGGTTCGGACTACTCGGCCGCCGTGGTGGCCAATATCCTGGGTGCCGAGTCGATGTCGGTGTGGAAGGATGTGGACGGTGTGCTCAATGCCGATCCCAAGATCTTCCCCAACGCCGTGAAGATCGACGAGCTGCACTACCTCGATGCCATTGAGTTGGCCTATAGCGGTGCCCAGATCATCCACCCCAAGACCATCAAGCCGCTCCAAAACAAGAATATCCCCCTCTATGTGCGCCCCTTTGGCGATAAGCGCAAGCCCGGCACGGTGATCCGTGGCATGTTGGCCCCCGTTCAGATCCCCATTCTGATCCTGAAGAAGAACCAGGTGCTCCTCACCCTCCGCTCTCGTGACTTCTCCTTTGTCTTGGAGGAGAAATTTTCCAAGATCTTCGGCATCACCGACAGTTTCCGTCTCAAGGTCAATCTGATCCACAACTCGGCCGTGCAACTCTCCTTGTGTGTGGACGACTCCTGGCACATTGATGAGGCTGTCCATGCCCTGCGCGAGGAGGGCTTCGATGTGATGAAGCTCGCCGACATGGAGCTCCTCACCATTCGCGGCTACACCCCCGAGCTCTTCGAGGAGTATGCCTTTGGTAAGGAGGTTTTTATTCGGCAGACGACGCAGTCGACGGTTCGTATTATTCGCCGTCGCGTGTAATTTTTGATTTTATAGGGCACATTTTGCCCATCCCAAACAAAACCCGAACGGGACGTACGTCAAGTACTACCCGTCCGGGTTTCTTATTGCGATGAACAAAATCTGCTCCTCTAAAATGCAAAAATTAATTTTCGATCTTATAGGGCATCTTACTCCTTGCCGTCGGTCGGCTTGAATGGGCAGTACCTCAAGTACAACCCTTCCAGGGCTTGCTGCGTTAAGTCGAAATCTGCTCCTCTAAAATGCGTCGGTTTGGCTTATTGGGGGGCTTAAATAATACAAACACGCCTCGCTCTTTGCTCTCCCCAAAAGGGTAGTACGCCAAGTACAACCCTTCCGGGGCTTGCTGCGTTAAGTCGACATCTGCTCCTCTAAAATCAAAAATTGAGTGGTGCTATCAGAAGTTAAAAGTGGCGTTACGCCACCAACCCTTCCGGGGCTTGCTGTGTTAAGTCGAAATCTGCACCTCTATAATGCGTCGGCTTGTGCTCTCGCCGCCTTTTGTACAATAGTTAAGGAGAAGGAAAAAGGAATAGGGGGGTGTTACGCCTTTTTTTTGATTATAGGCGAGGAAATTCCGTGCCAACGAAACGAGGGCCGGATGGGACATAGTTTCCTATTTCCCATTCGGCCCAAGCAAGGCGGTGCGTAATTTACCGCATAAAATCGAAAAATTAGAATTCGGAGGTAAAATAGAACTGTATATCCTTAAAGTTCTCCTGGGCCAAGGCCAGTGCATAACTCGTGTCGGCCAAGAAGACATCACGTCCGTGCTTATCTACGGCCATATTCGTATGCTTGCGGCGCTTGAAGTCGGCCAGTTGCTCCTGATTCTCGCTGCGGATCCAGCACGCTTTGTGGATCGAGATGGGCTCCCAGCGACACTTGGCTCCGTACTCATGCTCCAGACGATACTGAATCACCTCGAACTGCAGGGCTCCCACCGTGCCGATGATCTTGCGACCATTGAGGTTCGAGGTGAAGAGCTGAGCCACACCCTCGTCCATCAGCTGGTCAATGCCCTTGGCCAGCTGTTTGAACTTCAGCGGATCGGCATTCTCGATGTAGCGGAACTGCTCGGGCGAGAAGGAGGGGATGCCCGTAAATTTCAATTTCTCGCCCTCGGTGAAGGTGTCGCCGATGGCGAAGTTGCCCGTGTCGTGCAGACCCACGATATCGCCCGGGTAGGCGAAGTCGATCACCGACTTCTTCTCGGCCATGAAGGCCGTGGGCGACGAGAACTTCATCTGCTTACCGCTGCGCACATGCAGGTAGTTCTTGTTGCGCTCGAAGGTGCCCGAGCAGATCTTCAGGAAGGCGATGCGGTCGCGGTGGTTGGGATCCATGTTGGCGTGGATCTTGAAGACGAAGCCGGTGAGCTTGGCCTCTTCGGGCTCCACGGGGCGCGTCTCGGTGGTCGAGGGGCGCGGCGAGGGGGCGATGCGGATGAAACACTCCAGCAGCTCGCGCACACCGAAGTTATTCACGGCCGAGCCGAAGAAGACTGGGGCCAGGCGGCCGGCGAGATACTCCTCGCGCTCGAAGGGGTCGTAGACACCCTCCACGAGCTCCACATCCTCGCGCAGCTGCTTGGCGAACTTTTCGCCTACATAGTCTGCCAATTCGGGGGCGGTGAGATCCTTGATCTCTACGGTTGAGGCATCGGCCGTTTGTCGTTCGTCGGAGGTGAAGAGCGAGAGTTGCTCCTCGTAGATGTTGTACACGCCCTTGAAGGTATCGCCGCTCGAGATGGGGAAGGAGAGGGGACGCACCCGGATCTTGAGTTCGTTCTCCACCTCGTCCAAGAGGTCGAAGGGATCTTTGCAGGGGCGGTCGAGTTTGTTGATAAAGACAATCACGGGGGTGTTGCGCATGCGGCACACCTCCATCAGCTTGCGGGTCTGCGACTCGACACCCTTGGCACCGTCGATCACGATGATCACCGAATCTACGGCCGTCAGCGTGCGGTAGGTATCCTCGGCAAAGTCCTCGTGACCCGGGGTGTCGAGGATGTTGATCTTGCGCTCCTTGTACTCGAATCCCATCACCGAGGTGGCTACCGAGATACCGCGCTGGCGCTCGATCTCCATGAAGTCGGAGGTGGCTCCCTTCTTAATCTTATTGCTCTTGACGGCTCCGGCCACATGGATGGCACCTCCGAAGAGGAGCAACTTCTCGGTAAGGGTCGTCTTACCGGCATCGGGGTGGGCGATTACCGCAAAGGTGCGTCTTCTTGTAATCTCTTCCTGTAAAGTCATAACTATTTTTGAGGTGGATAATCAATGGTGTAGTGCAGACCTACCGACTCCTTGCACTCGCGTGCTTGCTTGATGGTGAGGTAGGCCACAGCGGTCATGTTTCGCAGCTCGCACAACTCGCGGCTGGGTTTGGTGCGGTTGTAGAGCCCCTCGGTCTCTTGCCAGATGATGGCCAGGCGCTTCATGGCGCGCTCCAGGCGCAGGTTCGAGCGCACGATGCCGACATAGTTCGACATGATGGCCTGCAGTTCACGGCGATTTTGCAGGACGAGTACCATCTCTTCGGCCTCCGCCGTACCTTCGAAGTCCCAGTCGGGAATCCCCTCTTGGAACTCTACCTTGTGGATTGACTTGGCGGCATGCTTGGCGGCGCGGTCGGCATAGACAACCGCCTCGATGAGCGAGTTCGAGGCCAGGCGATTGGCTCCGTGAAGTCCGGTGCAGGCGCTCTCGCCCACCACATAGAGGCGACGAATCGAGGACTCGCCGTGGCTGTTTACCTCCACACCGCCGCAGCAGTAGTGGGCGGCGGGGCATACCGGAATCTTCTGCTTGGTGATGTCGATGCCGATCGAGCGACACTTCTCGTAGATGTTGGGGAAGTGCTTGCGGGTCTCGTCGGCCGGCAGGTGGGTGACGTCGAGGTAGACGAACTCCTCGCCACGGATCTTCATCTCGTGGTCGATCGAGCGGGCCACCACGTCGCGCGGGGCGAGTGACTTCATGGGGTGGTACTTGTCCATGAACTCTTTGCCGTTTTTGAGCTTCAGAATCGCCCCATAGCCTCGCATCGCCTCCGTAATGAGGAACGAGGGGCGCTCGCCTGGATGGTAGAGGGCCGTGGGGTGGAACTGAATATACTGCATATTCTTGGTGATGGCCTTGGCGCGGTGGCACATGGCGATGCCGTCGCCCGTGGCTACCGTGGGGTTGGTCGTCGTGTTGTAGATGTTGCCACAACCACCGGCAGCCACCACCGTAAACTTTGCCAGGATGGTCTTGATCTCGTCTGTCTCGGTGTCGAGCACATAGGCTCCGAAGCAGGCCAGACCGCGCGTGTGGCGCGTGACGATCTCACCCAAGTGGTGTTGGGTCAGCAGGTCGATGGCAAAGTGGTGCTCCAGGATGGTGATTCTGGGGTGGGCCTTGACCGATTCGATCAGGGCGCGTTCGATTTCGGCGCCCGTCAAGTCGGCGTGGTGCAGGATGCGGTGCTCGGAGTGTCCTCCCTCGCGATGGAGGTCGAATTGTCCGTCGGGGGTCTTGTCGAATCGGGTTCCCCAGCGAATCAGCTCCTCGATCTGCTCGGGGGCACTTCTCACGACCAACTCCACCGCCTCGCGGTCGCACTTGCCGGCACCGCAGACGAGTGTGTCCTCAATGTGTTTTTCGAACGAGTCGGGGGCGTAGGTTACCGAGCAGATGCCGCCCTGGGCATAGTTGGTGTTGGCCTCGACCATTTCTCCTTTGGTGACAATGGTCACCTCTCCGTTCTCGGCTGCTTTGAGCGCGAAACTCAAGCCGGCTGCGCCCGAGCCGATGACTAAATAATCGGTTTTCATCCCTCCCGTTGGTTGATTTAACACGCAAAGGTACAAAATAATTAGAAATTATTATAATTCATGATTCAAAATTCAGAATTCAAAATTATTTTATTCCCCATTCCAGACTCCTACACCCCCAAGTCAGTCATTGCGAGGAGCCGGAGGCGACGTGGCAATCTCCTGCGGGATGCACGGCGATCCAAGTCCGCACAGCGTCATCCCGAGGAAGACCGCAAGGTCTGACGTGGGGATCTTTTTATGGGCGACCAATCGTGAGAATAATTCTCCGATAAAAAGATTGCCACGCACCTAACGGTGCTCGCAATGACGAATTAAAAATCGTGAATTGTAAATTGTAAATTGCCCCCTCTCAAAAAACTCGGCCGAACTCCGAAGAGCCCGGCCGAAGCGGCATATTCACAATTTTATACCCTTGCCGAGCCAAAGTCGGCAGAGCGATCTGCGTGGCGTTATTCAATGGCTCTTGCCTTGAATACCTCGCGGAAATAGCGCGGGTAGCCACTGCTCCAAGTGTCTACATAGTCCCAAATAAAGGTATCTTCGCCCAAGGCAATCAAATGGTAACTCAACGCCCCATCAATGGTCAGGGTGCGGGTCTCGGGATCGAAGGCCCAGGAGCGAACTTCATATTCTATCACTTCCGGGGTGGCCTCCGAATCAGTAAAATCTTCCAATCTCCCGTCAGCATGAAATACATACGACAATACGGCGTAACCGATCCATGTATCATATCTTGAATCAGATCTGATTTCATTCCACTCCTCAAAATATTCGCAAAAGAAATCCATAACCCAGTGTTTGCCGCACAATATTTGACCTACCAAATTTACATCATAGTCATCCATTTCGGAGATCATATTCGAAATCTCTGTTGCGGGATCAATAACCTCCAATTCTAAATTGTCGTTCTCTTCGTTGTTGCACGCCACAACCCCAAGCAGTAATACTGCAAAATAAAAAAACTTTTTCAGAG
>CAJGDL010000085.1 GCA_904502075.1 uncultured Alistipes sp. | reverse complement strand
GAACTCATACTGCTCGAAGAGTTTGCGGAAGGCCTCCTTGTCGCAGCAGTCCACCTGCACGAAAGG
Source organism: uncultured Alistipes sp. (assembly GCA_904502075.1). Lineage (GTDB taxonomy): Bacteria > Bacteroidota > Bacteroidia > Bacteroidales > Rikenellaceae > Alistipes. The sequence continues at coordinate 7,389 of CAJGDL010000085.1, read as the reverse complement.
AATCTCCACTCCGGTAATCTTGCGCACCCCCTCCACGGCACGCATCTCCGAATTCGAGAGGTTGTCGGCAATCACTACGTCGTAGCCAGCCTCAATGAGTTCCACGGTGGTGTGCGAGCCAATATAACCGGCACCTCCAGCCACCAATACGGTCTGTTTCTTCATGGTATCCTATTTTTAGCGATTTTACGATTTTGGTTTAAACGGCATAATATGCATCATACAAATGTACGAATTATTTTCCAACATTGCAACCATCTGCTTTTTTTATCGAAAAACAATAAATATCGTTTGATTTTTACCATTTTATTCCTACCTTTGTGATGGATCACACCCTCAAAAGCCTCATTGGGCGGGTTTCGGGGGCGATAATAAGAAAACAATCAAAAAAATAAAGCAATATGAAATTCATGAAGATCTTTTTGGCAGCCCTGCTGGCTGTGGTGGTCGGAGGTTTTCTGACTACACTTCTGTGGGTGATGACCCTGATGGGTATGGTCGGGTCGATGCATACCCCGGTGGTTGTGGAGGAGAATTCGATCCTCAAGATCGACTTCGCAGAGACGATTACCGACTCGCCCGTCACCGATCCATTGGCTGGATTGGACTTTATGTCGATGGAGATGACCTCCTCGATCTCGCTCTACAAGGCCCTGCAGGCCATTGATGCCGCCAAGACAGACGACCGCATCAAGGCAATCTACATTCGTCCGCTGGGAACGGGATTGGCCTCGACGGCCGCTCTCGAGGAGTTGCGCGGTGCCATCGCAGAGTTCAAGGCCGAGAGCGGTAAGGCGGTCTTTGCCTATAGCGAGAACTTCAGCCAGGGGCAGTATTTCTTGGCTACGGTGGCCGATAAGATCTACCTCCAGAAGGAGGGCGACCTCTCGTGGTTGGGTATGAGCACAACCATCCCCTTCTTCAAAGGACTCTTCGACAAACTCGGCGTTGAGTATGAGATCTTCCGCCCCACGGTCTGCAAGTATAAGAGTGCCGTGGAGCCCTATTTCCTGAAGAAGATGTCGCCCGAGAATCGCGAGCAGAACGAGCAGATGATCGGCTCGATGTGGCAGGTTCTGAATGAGGCTGTGGCCGAGAGTCGCGGCATCTCGGTGGAGGAGCTCAACCGCCTGGCCGACAACTTGGGCCTCACCGCCCCCGAGGATGCCCTCGAGCATGGATTGGTCGATGGCCTGATCTACGAGGACGAGATGGAGAACCTCTTTGCCGAGCTGGAGATTGAGCAGAATGCCGATGGAGAGTACAACTTCATCTCGTTGGGCGAGTACGCCGCACAGCTCGTGCCCGATGTGCAGAATTTGACGGCTCCGCAGGTGGCCATTGTCTATGCCGATGGTCAAATCATCGACGGTGATGGAACCGAGGGGGGTACGATCTTCGGCAACACGCTGGCCCAAGAGATTGCCAAGGTGCGCAAGAACGATGACATCAAGGCCGTCGTGCTGCGTGTCAATTCGCCGGGTGGCAGCGCCCTTGCATCGGATGTGATCTGGCGCGAGGTGAAGCTCCTGCAGGCCGAGAAGCCCGTGGTGGTTTCGATGGGCGACTACGCCGCTTCGGGTGGTTACTACATCTCAGCACCGGCCGATGCCATCCTCTGTAACAAAATGACCCTTACCGGCTCGATCGGTGTCTTCGGTGCCTTCCCCTGCATCGGTGAGATGGCCGAAGAGAAACTTGGCATCACCTTCGACAACGTGAAGACCAACCCCTCGGCCGACTTCGGTCAGGGCTTCCTTGTGGGTACCATTCGCCCCACCACCCCCGCCGAGAAGCTGATGATGATTCGCTCGGTGGACAAGATCTACGAGAGCTTCACGACCAAAGTTTCGGAGGGCCGTAATCTGGAGATCGAGAAGGTGCTCGACATCGCCGGTGGTCGCGTATGGTCGGGAGTAGATGCTCTCAAGATCGGTCTGGCCGACAGCCACGGAGGTCTGAAGGCTGCCATTGCCGTAGCCGCCTCGAAGGCCGGCTTGGAGAACTACCGCGTCGAGGAGTCAATGCCCGAGTTGGAGGGTTTTGCCGCCATCTTCTCCTCGCTGAACGCCCGCATCAAGGCCCACTACGAGCTCGATGCTTTGGGTCGTGCCCTTCAGCCCTACAAGAAGGCGCGTGAGATTTTGGATCAGCGGGGGATCTTGATGTATTGCCCCTACGAATATTCGATTTTATAGGGCATCTTTTGCACCGCCTTGCTTGGGCCGAATGGGCAGTACGGGAAGTACAGCCCATCCAGCCCAATCTTCGTTGGCACAAAATCTGCCTCTCTAAAATCAAAAATTGGGTGCTGTTGAAAGTTAAAAGTGGCGTTACGCCACCAACCCTTTCGGGGCTTGCTGCGTTAAGTCGAAATCTGCTCCTCCAACAGCCTTCCCGGCCCTGTGCACCGTGCTATAATAAGGGGATAAAACAAAAACTTCTCCCCTTTCAAAGGGGAGAAGTTAGTCGCGGGTAAAATATCGCTTTTCTAAGTTGGAACAGCCTACTTTTTGTTGTAGGTGTTCATGGTGCGTTGGGCGCCGATGGAGACAAACGAGAGCGAGGCATCGACGAAGGTCTTCAGCTTCTCGGCCATCTGGGCCTCCTCCTCCGAGGTCCATTGCCCCAAGACATGATCGACCTGGAAGCCGCGCGGGAAGTCGCCTCCGATGCCGAAGCGGATGCGCGAGTAGGCATCCGATCCCAGGATTTCGTTGATGTTTTTCAGTCCGTTGTGGCCGCCATCCGAACCCTTCATGCGCATGCGGAGCGAGCCGAACGGCAGGGCGATATCATCGACAATGATCAGCAGGTTTTCGATCGGGGTTTTGGTGGCCTCCAACCAATAGCGCACGGCCTTTCCCGAGAGGTTCATATAGGTTGAGGGCTTCAGCAGGGTGACGATGTGGCCTCGGTGGCGCATCTCGGCAACGGCACCGTAGCGGTCGGTAGAAAAGCTCACACCGGCCTTCTCGGCCAGGGCATCTACCACGCGGAAGCCGATGTTGTGGCGCGTATTCTGGTACTCCGCACCAATATTTCCCAAACCTACAATCAGATATTTCATACGAGGGTCGATCTGCTCCTGTACCTTTTGAGGTGTGGGGGTCAAGCGGTTGCGCACCCACTGCAGGAGGTGATTAAACAATTTCAAGATGACTTGCTTCTAATAAGATGGGGCTGCCCGAAAAGACAGCCCCATGCCATGTTTTGGTTCCGATTATTTTCTACCGGCGGCCTCGGCGGCAGCGGCACCACGCGAAGCACGGGTTACGCGAACGGCGCAAACGGCGGTCGTGGCGGGGGTCAGGAACTTCAGGCCCTCGATGGCGAGGTCACCTACGAAGATCGTCTTACCAACACCCAGGGGCGTTACGTCGATCGTGATCTCATCGGGCAGGTTCTCTACGGGAGCGCTTACTACGAGCTTGCGAGCCGACAGAACGAGCTTACCACCGATCTTCACACCCTCGGCGTTACCGGTGAGGCGAACGGGAATAGCGATAGCTACGGGCTTACCGGCCTGGATCTGATAGAAGTCGATGTGGAGGATCTCCTCGCGAACGGGGTGGAACTGAACCTCACGCATTACAGCCTGGTAGGTCTTGTCCTCGATCGTGAGCTCTACGATGTACGATGCAGGGGTGTAGATCAGGGGCTTCACAGCCTTTGCGTCTACCGAGAACGAGATCGACTCGCCGGCACCATTCAATACGCAGGGGATCATACCCTCGCGGCGTACCGCCTTGGCGGCCTTCTTGCCGTAGTCGTTACGCGATACGGCCGAAATCTGAAGAGTTTTCATTGTGTGTAATGAATTAAATTAAGTTAATGTTACCTACGGCGGTTCTCAGTCCTTGCCCCCTGCCCCTTTCAGTAGCAGGCTATTGCTCAGACCCCAATTCCGCCTGATTTTGCGCGACAAAGGTACGAAATAAATTCAAAATTCAAAATTCAAAATTCAAAATTCTTCTTGAAGGGGCTAAAAATCAGCGGGAAGAGAGATTTTGAAACCTGTTGGTTTAGGCTATGCGGCGAAGTTTGGAGTTCTCGGTAAGCTCCATGCGCGAGAGGTCGACTCCTTCGAGCAGAACCAGCCCCGGGCGTTTGCCCACCTCGATCGACCCCAATGTGTGGTCGACTCCCAAGGCGCGGGCCCCTCCGAGTGTTGCCCAACGCAGGCGCTCCTCCAGGGGAACTCCCTCCAGCAGACGCAGTTCATCGATCATCCGCAGCGAACCGTTCGAGGCCCCCGAGTCGGTGCCCAGGCAGAGGTTAAGGTTTTGCGATCGAAGGAGTTCTACGGGCGGTTTCAGGTGCGAGATGTATCGATTCGATGCGGGGCACAGGCACCAATGAACCGGAGCCGTGAAGTGGTTCATGATGAGGTCGATGTCGCGTTGCGTGACGCAGCAGTTGTGAACCAGGATCACCTCGCGGTCGGCCGGGATGCTCTCTATTATGCGATGTGCGGGTGATTTGTAGTGGAGGAAGTCACACGAGAAGCCGGCCCGTTCATACCACTCCCAAAGGCGCCCTTTGTGCAGAAAAAGTTCGGATTCGGCCTCGCTCTCCATGAAGTGGATCGAGAGGGGAGCCTCCCCCTCGCGGCAGATAGAGCGGAAGAGCTCCTCCTGCACGGAGTAGATCGAGTGGGGCGTAAGCGAGGTGTGGGGGTGTTTTAGGAGGGGCTCCTGGTGTGCTGTGTCGGTGGTACGCAGGCCGTAGACCTCCGCAAAGGTGTGGTAGTGGATCGTGCTGGCGGTTTTGATCGGAAAACTCTCCTCGCTGTTCGAGATATCCCCCACGGCCACCACCCCCTCGTGGCGGAATTGGGCATCGATTCGGTGAGCGGCCGCCTCGCGCTCCTCCTTTGGGAAGCGATGGCGCACCTCACCCATCGCGCGGGCAAAGGCGGCAAAGCCCTCTCCCTCGGGGATGGCCCCTTGCAGGTAGCTGAGCTCCAGATGGCAGTGAGCATTCACCAGGCCGGGCAGCAGGATCCCGCCGTAGAATTCGGTCAGAGGCTCCCGATCGGGGTCTTTGCATTGCTCGACCCGAAGAATCGTCCCGTCGGCCGCCAACTCAACGAGCGGGTTTCGCAGCCAACCCTGTGGTGTCAGCAGAAAGTGCGAGGCTATCCGCCTCGAGGGTGCGCAGGAAGTCATTGGCAAAGATTCGGATGTTGAGTTGCTGTTCATAGAGCGAGTCCACCGCCTCCTCTTGGGGGAGTTGGAACTCGACCTTCAGGTCGCGCAGGGTGATGTGGGGGCGTTTCTGCTGGCCGCGGAGCGGATTCCAGAAGTTGATCACCAGACGACGAACCGAGCTGTCGGCCGTCATCGTGCGCTCGAAGCTCTCCTCGCTGTGGCGGCGCAGTTGGGCCGTGTAGTTGCCCATGCGGGAGCTGTCCTCGCGCTCCATCCAAAGCTGTACGCGCAAGGAGCGGTTTTCGTCTAACGAGTCGATCTCATAGCGGCTCTTGATCGTGTAGGTTCCCGGGCGCAGGGAGTCGAGCGTGATGCGCAACTCGGTCGTATCCTTCAGGCGGGTGGCCCGGCGGAGCGAGTCGTGGTAGATGGTGCGCTTCGAGTGGCGCAGGGCCACGTTGTTCACCGTGTCGAGGGCTGCCACGGCCTTGTTTAGGCGCAGCCCCTCGGCCTCAAGAAGTTGGATCGACTGCTCAACGACATCGCCCAGGCGAGCACTCTTGCGTTTCGAGAAGTTGCCGATTGTGTATTGAACATCTTCGGTCGTGTAGCCGTAGCGTGCGAAGATTGGCTCGTAGATCAGTAGCGAATCCTTCTTGGCGTTGCTCTTGTTGAGGAGGCTGTTGGCCAAAAAGGCATCGTGGAAGATCATGGCCAACTCCTCGTCGGGGATGATTGTGTGCTTCTTGCAGCCTCCGAGCGAGAGGATCATCGTCGCCACCAGGGCGACCCGTATTATTTTCCCCATCCAAATCATATTTTACTCTCAGTTTCTTTATAATATATAAGGTGTAGAGGTCTATAGCCTCTTGGGTTTTGGAATCATGTTGCGAACCGTGAGTTGCGAGATGCTCCATACTACGCCTGTAAATACCGCCAGGATGGCGATCAGATCCATGCACCGGAACTCCACGGGGTAGTACTGCATCACAAAACTTGCCGTGGGCATCTCCACCAGTCCGATGTGCTCTTGTGCCAGGGTGATTCCTACCCCGATGAGGGTACCGGCCAAGGCCCCCAACCCTCCGATCAGAAGCCCCTCGCTGAGGAAGATCCTGCGGATGAAAGCGGTGTCGGCCCCCAGGGAGCGGAGGGTCAGCTGTTCATCGCGCTTCTCGATGATCAGCATGGCCAAGGCCCCCACGATCGAGAACGAGGCGATGATCACCACCAGGAGCGAGATGAAGAAGATGCCCCACTTCTCGTAGGTCATGATGTCGTAGAAGGTCTTGTTGCGTTCGTAGCGGGTCTCCACCTTCAGCTCCTCGCCCAGTCGCTCTTGCAGGCGGTTGCGCAGGGCTTCGATCGAGCAACTTCCGTCGCCCTTCACGAAGAGAGCCGTGGCGCACCCCTCCATGGCGAAGAGATCGCGAGCCAGGCGGATCGAGGTGAGCAGGTAACGCTCCTCGCTTTCGGTGTCGAGCAGGAAGGTGCCCGAGAGGGGCACTTCGCGTCGCGTGTAGCCGTCGATGGGCAGCAGGGTCGAAAAACTCTCCCGCTTCAAGGCGTAGATCTTAAGCGGATCGGCCACCAGGGTTTTCACCCCGAGCCGGTAGCCGAGCCCCTGGCCGATGAAGGCGTAGTCGTAGTCACCCAACCGCACGCGGTACTCGCCCGAGGCGGTGGCTTGATGGATCGGAAGCAGCGAGGTGTAGTGATCCTCCACGCCGCGCACGACGACCATCGCCTGGCGATCGCCATAGCTCACCATCGCCTCCTGCTCCACCACCCAGCTGCAGGCCTCCACCCCCTCGATTTGCCGCAGGGCGGCCGTGTCGATCCGCTCGGTCGGCAGCGAGACCCCCTCGCGCGGAGTGATCACCAGGTCGGTATCGAAGGTTGAGGCCATCGAACGGATAAGCCCCTCGAACCCATTGAAGACCGAGAGAAGGATGATCATCGCTGCCACGGGGGTTGCCATGGCCACCAAGCTCACACCCGAGATCAAGTTGATCACCGAGTGCGACTTGGGCGAGAAGAGGTAGCGACGCGCAAAACGGAGGGTGAGCATCGTGGCGAAAAATTTATTTGAGTTTCTCCTCGATGTTGCGGATATACTCCAGCGAATCGTCGAGGAAGAACTGCAGCTCGGGGACCACCTTGAGCTGGTTCTTCACGCGGCGACCCAACTCGCGACGCAGGAACCAATTCTTCTCCTCGATTGCCTTGAGTACCT
>CAJGDL010000084.1 GCA_904502075.1 uncultured Alistipes sp. | reverse complement strand
TGCCTGGGGCACGGAGCACACAGACGAGTACCGTCTGCTGCCCTACAACAACGTATCGTACAACGGCACCGCCGAAAGACGAGGCAACACCGACGACTACAACGGCCGTCTGAATACGATGAAAGAGTGGGGACTCGTCACCTCCGGCAACCAATTTATCGAGGGGGTACGCTGGGACAAATTCCTCAACCTGGAGGCCACCAACGAGCAATCGGAACTCTGGGATGGCACCCTCACGACCGCCAATTTCAAGTACCTGCGCTACTCCTGCCTTTCGCGCAACCGCGACAACAACGGCAACGGGGTGATCGACCCGGGCGAGGTGCGTTGGTATATGGCTGCCATCAAGCAGTTGGTGGGACTCTGGATGGGGGCCGACGGCATCGACAACTCGGCACGTATGTACAACCGCTCGGCCGCCGACCAGGCCAGCGACGATCAAAATCGTTGGCGTCAGCATGTGGTTTCGAGTACTACCAGCAGCAGCGACGGAAACAACAGCAACAGCAACAACCCGACGCTGATTTGGGCCGAAGAGGGTGCCGCCACAGGTAACCTGAAGGGCTCCTACGATTGGGGAAATCAAACAGCCTGGGAGATTCGTTGCGTACGCAACCTCGGCATGGACGACAGCGACAAGGCCAACCTCCTGGCTACCGCCACCGACTATGTCATCAAAAAGGGAACAGATGCCGTGCCTCTGTTCGACCTGGAGTATCTGAACGAGGAGTCGTTCCGCAACTTGGGCGAAGAGGGCTACGATTTGGTCTATGCCGACGAACTTTCGTTCCAAAACCGCCTCTACAAACAATTTGAGGCCACCTCGATCAACTCGCCCACCTTCAGCAAGATCTCCTTCCCCATGATGCAGGAGGAGTTGGACAATTCGATGGGCAACAACCCCTTCTGTCCGAAGGGCTATCGTCTGCCCAACCAGCGCGAGTTACTGATTATGCACCTCTACGCCGCCACCTCATTCTGGGACAACACGAATTATTGCTATTCGCGCACTTACTATTCCCATGGTATGGCCGGAAGCAACCCCAAAGATACGGAGATCAATGGCGATCGGTACAATCAACAAAAGACCGGCTGGGCACGAGATCACAGCAACGTCTTCATGGAAAACAGTATCAGGAATGAAAACCACCGCGCTACGTCGGCTCGTTGTGTGCGCGACGTAGAGATGTAAGCGGTTGCGCCCCCAATAGAGAAACCCCGAATGGGTACATACTTCGAAGTATGCCCATTCGGGGTTTTTCAGTCCGGGCGGATTCGGCCATACGAAAGCAAGCGGTTTACTTGAACCACTCGGTCAGGTGGTGGCGAGCCCACAGATAGTAGACGAGGATACCAAGCCAACTCGTCAGGAGAACGGCCACAGTCGTCAGTACCTTTCCGGGCAGCGTAATGGGCTTCTTCAGGATGTCGAACACGCACCAAACGGCGCAGATCAAACCGGCTAAATAGAGTAACATAACTTTAAATTTTTAAGTGATACAATATTGTGTCTTTTAGTCTTCTTGCGGTTGGGGCTCGAGGGGCTCCAGGTAGATGGCTTCGTCGTAGACCACACGACTCAGGTAGAGGCCCTGGGCCGGGGCTCCGGCACTCGAGCGCGAGAGGTCGCGTGCCTCGATGATGGCCTCGAACTCCTCGGGCGTATAGCGTCCGCGCCCCACATTGACCAGCGTACCCACAATCGAACGCACCATGTTGCGCAGGAAACGGTCGGCCCGGATCGTGAAGATATACATGCCATAGGGATCAACCTCCCAAGAGGCATGGGTCAGGCGGCAGATATTGGTCTTGTTGTTCGAGTTGAGCTTGGCAAACGAGGTAAAATCCTTGTGGCGCAGCAGACTCTCGGCCGCACGCTGCATCTGCTCCAAGTCGAGCGGCACATAGTACTGCCAGGTCAGGTCGCGGGCAAAGGGGTTCTTGAAGGGTTCGATGAAGTAGGTATACTCCCTCTCGAGGGCATCGAAACGCGCATGCGCCTCGGGCTTCACCGCCCGGATGCCCTTCACGCAGATATCGCCGGGCAGGGTGCGGTTGAGTTTGTAGCAGAGGAAATCGATGTCTTCAATGGGGGTTGTGGTGTCGAAATGGGCGACATAGAAGGAGGCATTGACCCCCGTGTCGGTGCGACCGGCTCCGACCACCTCGATCTTCTCGCGCAGCAGGGTGGAGAGCACCCCTTCAATCGTCTGCTGCACGGTGGGCTGGGCAGGCTGACGCTGCCACCCGCAATAGGCCTTTCCCAAATAACTCAACTCCAAAAAATAGCGCATTTCATCTCGTTTAAGTAGGACAAAGTTAAATATTTTTGGCGGATTGGACAAGATTTTACCCATTTCCTTTCTTGGAGATTGGTCTTTTGATCTCATTTTTTAGCAAGATATGCGAATATCCCAAGAGTTTTTTTACCTTTGCCGGCGCAAAAAAGTGGCTATGCTCAATTATAAGGTATTCGACAGAGGCAAGGGGCGACAATGGATCGTGATGATCCACGGCGCAGGAGGCAGCATCGAGGTTTGGTTTCGCCAAATCACCGATTTTGCCCGCCACTTCAACCTGCTACTTGTCGATCTGGCAGGCCACGGATCCTCCACCGACTGCAAGGAGGCACGACACACCCTCTTCGACTTCTCGAGCCAGGCCGACCAAGTGATGGAGGTGGTCGAACACCTCAAAATCGAAAAGGCTCATTTCATGGGGCTCTCGCTCGGAAGCATCGTAGTGCGTTTTATTGCGGATCGCCACCCCGAGCGCGTCACCTCGATGGTGCTGGCCGGAGCCGTCACCGAACTCTGTTGGGAGTCGCGCATGCTCTTGCGTTTGGCCAACCTGGTGAAACATGTTGTCCCCTACAACCTCATGAAGTGGGTCATTGCCAAAACCCTCATGCCCCAAGCCCGCTACAAAGGCTCGGCCGCCCTGTTTCTGCGCAGCGCACGCCGCCTATCGTTCGAGAACTTCATGAAGGTCTTTAAGATGGTGAGCCGCCTGAATGATCAGGTGGGTTCGCTCTTCAAGGAGCAACTCTCGATTCCCACCCTCTACCTAATGGGCGAGGACGACTACTTCTTCCTGCCCCAGGTGCACGAAGCCTTCCGTCGAGGAGGCGAACAGGCCCGCATGATCATCGTCCCCGATGCCGGCCACGTCTGCAACATCGACAACAAACAATTCTTCAACGAAGCCTCGCTCTCGTTTCTGAAAGAAGTTTAACCGATTCACAATTCACAATTATTTTCCTTGTCGTTGGGAATACACTCGGCAAATATTCCGGCGCGTCAGCCCAATTCCGAATATCACCAATTAAACATCCGGCGCGTCAGCCTAATTGTGAATTGTGCATTGTGAATTGTGAATTATTTTGTATCTTTGTCTGTTGAATCGTACCGAACTCAAAACGAAACTTACAACAGAGATGAAAGCAGCGATTATAGGATACGGAAAGATGGGCCGCGAGATCGAAAAACTCCTTCGGGAGCGAGGTCATGAGGTGGCCCTTATCATCGACCAAGAGAATACCCACGACTTCACAGCCGAGCGACTCCAAGGGGTCGATGTCGCCTTGGAGTTTACCACCCCCTCGACGGCTTACGAAAACCTCCGACGGTGCATCGAGTGCAAGGTCCCGGTGGTGAGTGGCACCACGGGGTGGACCGAGCGACTCAAGGAGCTCGAAGCCTACTGCCAAGCGCAGGGGAGCGCCCTCTTCTATGCCTCGAACTTCTCGCTCGGGGTCAATCTACTCTTCCGTCTGAATCGTCAGTTGGCCAAGTTGATGAACCGTTTCAACCACTATGAGGTGGCAATCGAGGAGGTACACCACACCCAAAAGAAGGATGCCCCGAGCGGTACGGCCATCACTTTGGCCGAGGGGATTCTCTGCGAGCTCGACCGCAAAGAGGGGTGGGTAAACGAGCCCACGGCCGAAGCGAATCAGATCGCCATCACCTCGATCCGCGAGGGGATGATTCCTGGCATTCACACCATCACCTACGAGTCGGCCGACGACAAATTGGAGTTGCGCCACGAGATCAAGAACCGTCGCACGCTGGCCGAAGGTGCCGTGGTTGCGGCCGAATTTTTGTGTGGCAAGGTGGGAGTCTACACCATGGAGGATCTGTTGCAATAAAAAAGAGCAACGAAAAACCGCCTATCGGCAATGAATAGAAGAACTCTCATTGGGAACGAAATGAATAAGATAAAACAAATTTTAAAAAACAAGTGGGTGGGATTTACCCTGATGTCGCTCCTCTACCTGCTTTGGTTTGTCCTTTGGACAGGCAATTGGTGGCTACTCTTGGGCGAGGTGGTGATCTTCGACCTCTACATCACACGCTATTTCTATCGCTATGTGGGGCGTCACAACGAGCGTTGGTGCCAAAAGAGTCGACTCTATAAATTCATCTACGAATGGGTCAATGCCATCATCTTCGCCATGGTGGTGGCCTCGCTCATCCACATCTTCATCTTCCAGATGTACACCATTCCCACCTCGTCGATGGAGAAGTCGCTCCTGGTGGGCGACTACCTCTATGTGAGCAAGGTGGCCTACGGCCCCAAGATGCCCAATACGCCCCTCTCATTCCCCTTGGTACACCACACGATGCCCGGATCTGAGACCACCAAATCCTACTCGGAGTGGATCAAGTGGCCCTACCATCGTTTGAAGGGATTGGGCAAGGTGAAGCGTGGCGATGCCGTGGTCTTCAACTTCCCGGCAGGAGATACGGTGCTCTTGGAGCGTCAGAATGTCACCTACTACGACATCCTGCGCATGGGCGAGGAGCAGTATGGCAAAGAGGAGGCACGCCGCAGACTCTTCAACGACTACACGGTTGTGGCTCGCCCCGTGGATAAGCGCGAGCACTACATCAAGCGTTGCATCGCCCTGCCGGGCGACACGCTGCGCATCGCCAACTCGGAGATCTACATCAACGGGGTAAGGCAGGAGGCTCCCTCCGAACGGCAATTCTTCCACACCGTGGTGGTCAATCAACCCCTCTCGGACTACGCCTTGCAGCACCTCGGCATCACGGAGTATCAGTACAACCCCACAAGCGGCATCTACTACATGTCGCTCACTCACAACGCCGCCACGGCCCTCCGCCAACTCAAGAATGTGGTTTCGGTGGAGCGTTATAGCGAACAGGGAACCTCCACAGCCGTCTATCCGCACGATGGCCGCGAGGGGTGGAATGCCGACAACTACGGCCCCATCTGGATCCCCAAGCGCGGAGAGACGATCCTCCTCACGCCCGACAACCTCGCCCTCTACGGTCGATGCATCGATGTCTACGAGGGCAACGACCTCCAGGTGGAGGCCAACGGCACGGTCTACATCAACGGGGAGGCGACCGACCGCTATACCTTCCAAATGGACTACTATTGGATGATGGGCGACAACCGCCACAATTCGGCCGACTCGCGCTACTGGGGCTTTGTCCCCGAGGATCATGTCGTGGGACGCGCCGCCGTGGTGTGGCTCTCGCTCGACCCGGCCAAAAAGTTCCCGGCCAACATCCGTTGGGAGCGTATGTTTCGTACGGTAAAATAGTCCTGCGGTGGAGAACGACAGCTACTTGACCCTGGCCGCTCCGGCCGAAGCCTACAACCGCGAGCGAAGCAGCAAATTCCTCTCCTACGCCTACCCGGTGGAGAACGAGGAGCAGATCCGCGAGGCATTGGATGCGTTGCGCAAGCGCTATTTCGATGCCACGCACCACTGCTACGCCTGGCGATTGGGCCCGCAGGGTGAACAATTCCGCGCCAACGACGACGGCGAACCCTCGGGAACGGCCGGACGACCCATCCTGGGGCAGATGCTCTCGGCCGGGGTAACCAACTGCCTGGTGGTGGTGGTGCGTTACTTCGGCGGCACGAAGTTGGGAGTACCCGGCCTGATTGCCGCCTACAAGGAGGCGACCCAGGAGGTCTTGTCGGTAGCCGAAATCGTGGAGCGCACGGTAGACGATCGGATCACCGTCCGCTTCCCCTATATCGTCATGAACGATGTGATGAAGGCCGTCAAGGAGGAGCAGCCCCAAATCGAGGAGCAACTCTTCGACAACCTCTGCACCATGCGCCTGAGGATTCGCCGCTCGCAATCCGAGCGGCTGGTCGGAAAACTCCGCAAAGTCGAAGGGGCCGAGGTGGAGGAGAGTCTATAATTCACGATGCACAATGCACAATGCACAATTATTTTCCTTGTCGTTGGATTATTTCCCAAGAATATTCGGGTGCATAAGCCAAATAATTGTGAATCGTAAATCGTAAATCGAAATGGGTGAAATTTATATAAAAGGGGCACGCGTACACAACCTCAAGGATATCGAGGTACGCATTCCACACAATACGCTGACCGTGGTCACGGGGCTTTCGGGGTCGGGAAAATCGACCCTGGCCTTCGACACGATCTTTGCCGAAGGGCAGCGTCGCTATGTGGAGAGCCTTTCGGCCTATGCCCGTCAATTCCTGGGGCGTGTCACGAAGCCCGATGTAGACCTCATCGAGGGGATTGCTCCGGCCATCGCCATCGAGCAGAAGGTCAATACGCGTAACCCCCGATCCACGGTAGGTACCACGACCGAAATCTACGACTATCTGAAACTCCTCTACGCCCGCATCGGCCATACCTTCTCGCCCGTCACGGGGTGTGAGGTGAGGTGTTACGAGGTCGACGACGTGGCGGCATGGATGGCCGACCACCTCGAAGGCGAGAGGGTACATATCCTCTTCCCATTGCACCTGAAAGCAGGAGAGAGCCTGATCGAAGCACTAACCCTCTACCTCGGGGAGGGCCTGATGCGTCTGTATGACGGAAAAGAGGTGCGCCTGATCGAAGATTTCATCCCCGGGGTGGATGATACAACCCCGGTAGAGGGGATCCATTTGGTGGTCGATCGTCTGAAATTCACCCCCGACGAGGATACGATGAGTCGAGTGCGCTCGTCAATCACCCGCGCCTACGAATTTGGCAACAGCCACTGCGCCATTCTCCACGGCGAACGCCTCGAACCATTCTCCTCCCGCTTCGAGGCTGATGGCATCACCTTTGAGCGCCCGACCGAGCACCTCTTCAGTTTCAATAACCCGCTGGGGGCCTGCCCCTTGTGCGAGGGCTATGGCAAGGTGACGGGCATCGACGAAGATTTGGTCGTGCCCGACAAGTCGAAGACCATCTACGAAGATGCCATTGCCTGTTGGCGAGGCGAAACCATGCGCCGTTGGAAGGAGGCCCTGGTGGCCACGGCCTACCAATTCGACTTCCCGATCCACACCCCCTACCACGAACTGACACACGAACAGCGACTCCTGCTGTGGCGCGGTAACGACTATTTCCACGGCCTGAACGACTTCTTCCAATACATCGACAAGGAGCGGCACAAGATTCAATTCCGCGTGATGAAGGCGCGCTACACGGGCAAAACCCTCTGCCCTGAATGCGGAGGCGATCGTCTGCGCAAGGAGGCTCTCTATGTCCGGGTCGGAGGCCAAACCATTGC
>CAJGDL010000083.1 GCA_904502075.1 uncultured Alistipes sp. | reverse complement strand
GGAGAGTACCACATAGGTCGAGTGGTTGTTGGCATACTCCCACTCGCCGTTCAGCCCCTCGTCGCTCTTGATGCATCGTTCGCGATCGGCATAGGTCGAGGGGCTCTTCTTCGGGGGCAGGGCATTCTCCAACAGATAGAACGAGAAGCCGTAGCGCGTTCTGTCGTCTGCCATCGTCGTGGTATTCTTGCCTTCGTAGAGCTCCTCCACCTCACAACCCTTGACCGTGCTGTTGAAGTAGGCTACGGCGGAGTCCTCCGTCGTGATCCCATATTTTTCACGCACCTCGCGCCCCATCAAATAGCTGTCAGCCGAGGCGTTGAAGACCTGCCAATTGGTGAGTGTAAAGGAGCGGATTTCGTTGTTTCCCGTCTTGATCCAGAAGCGGACTTTGGCGTCGATTCGCTCCAGATAGAGGGTGCCGCTCAGCGAGGCCGTATGGATGGGCGAGAGTTCGCCCGTCATGGGAAAGATACCGCTTCGCTCAACGAATAACTGCTTGAGGTTCACTACGCTTCGGGTGAGTTCATCTTGGTGCTGAATCAGCTGAAACTTCTCCGGCGAGAGGCTAAACATCTCGCTGTCGATGTTGGCGATGGCGAAGATTTTGCAGTTCTCCTTTGCAACGGTCTTGATCTTGATCACGCCCGAGCAACTTTGGCTATCTCCCGAGGGGACATTCACATACCAGGCGTCGGAGGCCGAGGCGGTTACGGCGGCCTCGCTGCTCAGGGCATTTGCTGTATCGAAGTAGCGGCCATAGATCTTGTTGCCCTCCTGGTCGAAGATGAAGAGGTAGAGGTTCCATACCTTCGCTTCGTCCGAGAGTTCGGGCATGGTTTGGCGAGTTACCTCGATGTCGAGGTGGTGCGATGCTCCAAATCGGAGGAGCATCTCCACGGGGCTTCCGTCGCTTGCGGGAGCAGGCTCTAACTCGGGATCCTGGGCGCATCCCGCCAGGAGGAGCAGGCTCCATAAGAGGTTCTGTATGAGTCGTTTCATCTCTTTTTCGTTTAATTAAATTCCACCTCTTCGTTCTTCTCCGTCCAGGGGCTCACCTCGAAGCGGAACGAACCCATCTGATCGCTGTAATAGGCGTTGATTACTACCGAGATGTATTGGTTGCGCAGTTGCTCACTCATGAGACTCTCTTTGGCGGTCTCTTTGTCAACGATGTAGAGGGGCTGGTTGCTCACCGAGTAGGGAACGGTTGTGGTGGTCGTACCGTAAGTTACTGTTTGCAGACGCCAGTCGCGCAGGGAGGTGTAGTTATTCCCGTATTGGGCCTTGCCGTTGTTGTCATAGAGGTAGGAGGTGGAGTAATAGATCCAAAACACACCCCCTCCGCGGTTCGAGAAGGTCAGGTTGCGGTTTGTGCCTGTATTGGCCTGGGTGCTTCGGTGGAAGCGGTTGCCGGTGGCGACATTGGTTAGGTAGCCGCTCGAGGTGCTGCTGAAGGTCCACAGGGCATGCTGCAGCGAGGCGGCCTCGCTCAGCGAATTGACCAGGCCGAGCGAGCCGTTGTTGTCCACCAGGTAGCGACCCGAATCGACGTTTTGTAGGGCATATTGGGTGTTGGTTTTCAGCGAGGTTTGGTTCGTAATCTGATAGCCCGTGCTCTCGATTTTGCTCTCCAACGAGAGGTTGAGCGTATAACTTGGTGCGCGGTTCTCGAAGAGTTCGGTTTGGTAGATCACCTCCTCGGTATTTGCGGCGACTTCGATGTCGGTGCCCCCCGTGAAGGTGTCGTAGGTGGGTAGAGCGCGGTAACTTACCGATTGGGGAATGGCCCCGTTGTGTGGAATCAGGTAGCCGGTCGAGGGGTTGAAGTTGCTGGTTGAGAAGTCGGTGATGCGGAGCGGATAGGTCGAGTGGTTGTGTAGTTTCACCTCGAAGCGCACCACGGGACGAATCATCACAATCGAGGCTGTCGAGATGCCCATCTCGATCTTCACCTCCTGCGAGGCGGTCAGCAGCAGGGGCTGCGTCGGCGAGGTTTCGGGGGCAGCACGACCCGTGAGCGTGGTGAAGAGGGCATCGCGCTGGGTGGCTCCGAAGTTACTCCCCTCCGAGAGAGACGAGAGCAACGTCTCGGCCTCGTCGAGGTAACTGCGGCGTGTGTTGGCATAGGCGTAGACCACATAGTTACCCACGCCGAGGTGTTCGAAGGTTACCTCTCGGATGAGTTGCTCCTGACCCGTGAGGTTCGTCAGTCGCTGGATAGCAGCCACCCGATTGTTCGGGTTCACCAACACGAGAGTCAAATCCTCCATGCCGCCTCCGTCGTAGAGGTTGCCATCACCCGGACTCTGTGCACGGGTGGGGGCTCCGGTGCTCACCTGCAAGGTGAGGGCTCCGGTAGGTGTCTCGTTTAGGGGCGACTCCTCTTTTGTGCAGCCACCCATCAGCCACAAGAGTAGCCACACCATATATTTCAGACATTTCGGGTTCATCGCAATTCTCTTCGTTTCAGTTTTGTTTACTTCGCTCGGCCCGGAGGGGTTAGAAGAGGATGTCGCCAATCACGGCATCGACCTTGTCCCACTCGCAACTCTTCACCTCGATGTCGAATCGGTCGGCCTCTACGGTGATGACATAGATATACTTTTTGCCGGCTCGCCATACCATCTCCTCCCCCTTCGAGTCGGTGGTGGGCAGGGCAATGGTGGTGCTCACCGTATCGGTCGAGTCCCATTCGATATCGACCGTGAAGGTGATCGAGGGGGGCGGAGTTCCTGCTCCGACCACCAGCGATTGGGGCAGGAAGAGGTCGAACTCTTCGGGGTAATCATCGGGCGAGGTGGTCAGCGTGCGCCCTTCGGGGTCGCTCCACGGGCGCAGTTTTTCGGAGAGGAAGATGTTGTCGGGGTCCACATAACTTCGCGATCCTTCGGCATAGATCCAACTCTCGGTTACGTCGGGCGTGGTGTCGGTGGAGTAATAGGGCAAGGCGCCGATGTAGTTCAAACTCGTGAAGAAGAACTCCTTGACGCGACAGGTCATGCCGCTGTTTAGCGTGTGGAACTTCACGGCCACGGCCGCCAACGTGTGGTGGAATTGCAACGCCACGGGTTCTCCGTTGTTTTTGGTCGGAACGTGGTTGTAGGCCACCATCAGGTCTTCGTTGCGGGTCAGCATGCTATACTCCAGGGCCAGGGTTTCGGCCGAGGCCGTACCCAACACATGAGCCGAGGCGGGCCAATAGGCGCGGAAGTTGTATTCGCCTGCGGGTTCCCAATACTGAACGGGCGAGTAGTTCCAGCCCGAGGGCGAATTCCCCTGCTGGGGTTGGTAACTCACCTCCACATCATGAAAGACCTCCGTGGGAGCCGAGGTTCGGGGGTCGATCCAGTCGCCGTAGACCGCAAAGGGTTGGGCGCGAAAATCCGCCTGATCGGTGCTTCCGATCAGCGTGGAGGCGCGACCGCTCTCCTGTTGTGCGATGCCAAACGAGATGGCATTTCCCGCTTCGGGATCGGGCGTGGGGCTCGATTCCGAGGTGGTGCAGGCTCCCAACAGGAGCAGGGCCCATATCATGAGGTGGTTGCGCATTGCTTTTTGGTTGTTTTCGCTTGTTTTGCGTTTTGTTGGGGATAGGGAGGGTATCACCCCTACCCTATCCAAAGGATGGGCTTATTTGCTTTAAGCCCGGAGGATTAGATCGAGATTACGCCATCGATATTCTCCCAATCCACCACCTTGGGGGCGAAGTGGATCTCGTCGCCGAAGGGGTCGATCACGATCGTGTAGGTGATGTTCTTGCCGCACTCCCAGTTGTCCACCGAGGGGAACTCGTTGAAGTACTTGGTGGCGGTGTAGGCCTTCGTACCCACCTGACCGTTGGGGGTCATCGTTACGATCGTGTAGTCGATGGTGATCGACTGCTGGTGATCAATGAGCAACTGGGGCAGGATGAAATAGTTGTTGGCAACCGTTGCCGTACCGTTGCCGTAGAAGGTCTCCGTCATGGTCAGCACCTGATCCACGGTCCACTCCTTCGAGGTCGTGCTGCTGGTGTTGGCCCATACATTGAAGCCGCTGCTGTGCTGGTTCGTCCACTGGTTGGTCGAGGAACCACCGTGCGAGTTGGTGGTCTTCATCGTCAGCGTACCCTCGTTGTAGATGCCGTTGATGGCGATCTTGTTGATCGTAACAGCCCAGTTGGTTACCTCATTGGGCGACGAAACGCTGTTGTCCAGACGCAGTGCCTTTACCTTGATGTTGAGTTTGGCCAGGGCGTGGTGGAAGAGCGTGGGAACACCCTCGAAACCATAGTGAGCCGTGTTCGAGGTCTGGTGCAGGGCCTTGTCGCTGTAGAGCAGGTCTACGGGGTTGGCGGCATCCACCGTGAACGACTGGTACTTGAAGGTCTGCTGAACATCGGTGTCATCAATCTGAGGCACGGCGGCATTCGTCTTATCAGCGTTGTAGGGTGCATAGCTGATGAAGTCGAGGTGACCCTGCGTCGGCCAGAAGTACTGACCCTCTTTCGGGGCCCAGATACCCGTACCGACGGGCTTGTACATGATCTCCACATTGTCCATGTAGATCGAGTGGCCTGCGATGAGCGAGTTCTCATAGTAGGCGAAGGTGCCGAAGGTGTTGCTCGTGGGATAGTCCACCTCGGCACGCGAGTTCGAGGGTTTGTACTTGGCCACCTCGAAGGTGATCTCCTGCTGCGAGGCGGGCTTTACCATCTCCTCATGCTCCGTTACGCAACCTACAAGCGATACGCCTGCAACGGCTACCAAAAACAATAGTTTTTTCATTTTTTTTGTTTTTTGTGGTTAATAATAAAGTTTGTTAGTTGTTTGTCTCTTCTTGTATTTTTTTGGGTTAAACGGTTGTCAAGAGTTGCTCGTTACCCTCGTGGGCCGATCGGGATCACCTCCTCGATATCCTCCCACTCGTCTACTTCGGGGCTGAATCCACCGTTGCCGCCATCGTCGGGGACGATCGGTTCGGGGATCTCCCACACCTCGTCGATCAGCAACCAGTGGTGGTCGCGGGCCGCCTGACTCTCAAAGATCGGGCGCATATCGACCACCTTTTGGTGGGTGTTGCCGTCGCGCGTGAGCACGCTGAAGATAACCGAGAGTTCACTCTCGCTCTCGGGAATGCGACCAAAGGTGTTAATCAGGGCGCAGATCACATCTTGATTCTCCTCTTCGATGCGGGGGTCGGTGCTCGGCTGTAATTCGAAGTAGAGCGACGTGGAGATTGTCTCCTCGTGGCGATTCTCTCCGAGGTAGTACCAGGGGCTCATCCCCGAGAGGCTACCGACCGGAAGGGCGTTGGAGGCGATGTGCTCCAGCCCCGAGACGCGGATTTGCAGGTAGTAGGTCTCCACCACCGTGCGGGCATCCAACTCGATACGCTTTACGCCTGTGTGGTTGGCCACATGCAACGCCTCTTCGCGGGCCACCAATAGGTGTTCGGGCGGAAAGAAGATCGCCTCGCTTTTCGTGGTGCGGGTGCCGAAGCGTGTGTAGTAACTGCGCGGAATCTCCGTGCCGATAGCGCGGATGGTGCTATACTTGCTTTCGTGTTCGATCTGTGTGCGCTCTACGTCGAAGTTGTAACCCACGATGCGGTAGTCGCCCGAGGTGAGGGAGATGGCATCGCTCAATATCTCGTTCCCCGCGGCATCGTAACTCTTATGCGATAGGAAGCCCTGCGAGAGCAATTGCTCGCCCGAGGCGTTGTAGATCAGCGCACGCAGTTTGTCGCTCGTCAGGGCGGGACGCGGAAGCTCGGGGTTGTAGATGTCGCAGGTGACGTTGTGGACTCCGTCGGTCAAGAGGCGGATGCGCAACTCGGCCGCCAATTCGGGGTCGAGCAGATCGCGACGCACGCAGCCGCTCAGGGCCAACAGCCCGACGAGCATCGAAAGCAGGTATTTCCAACTACGCATCATCGGTCACCTCCTCTCTTCTTGTTATAGGGGATCTGGATGGGCCATACGAGGCTCACCTTCAACTTCGTGGGGCCGAAGTAGTTCAAGCGGCCCTGCTTCGAGCGGTCGATCCACAGTTCGCTGTAGTCGTCGGCCGGAAAGTAGTGGCGGTAGGCCGTGGAGAGGTAGCCTACCGAGATCGAGAACTCCATGTTGAGGTGGCGCGAGAGTTTTAGCGAGTAGCCGTAGGTAAGGCCCACCGACCATCCCTCGCCTTGGTAGCAGAGGTCGCGATCCCATTGGAAGTCATACTTGGCCGACATGCCGTAGAGTCCCAGGAAGTGGCCACGCAGTTTTTCGGCGTGGTAGCGGTTGTTGCGGAACCAATAGCGAGCCTCGATACCCGCATTGAGCATCTGTAGGCAGTGTTTGTTGCCCTTCTCCCACCACGGGAAGGCGTACTCGGCTGCTACCGACCAATGGTTGCGGATCGGGAGCTCCAATTCGACATTGAGCACCGTCAAGGCGTCGTACAGCAGGTTCGTCTTGGCGGCAAGGGTGAGCGTGTCGCGCAGGGGCTTGGGTTCGGGGAGGGGGTGTTGTGCCTTTTTCAGGGTGGCGGGCTGCATCTCCATGCGATACTCCAGGGCGGCGCGGATTGGCTCCTGCTTCTCGTGTCGATAGTAGATGATGCAGACCATCGAGTTACGGATGTGCGGATAATAGGTGCGGTAGAGGTAACGATACACCGGATCGTGCGTGATACGCCACTTGCGGGTCTCGATCGAGATCGTGGGGTCGTCGATGATGCGGACTACGCGTTCGATCGACTCCTCCTTGAGCCGCTCGTCGGCGAGGACCAAACGGCGCAACTGCTCCCACGACTCTCCGTCGGGATTCACCGTCAGGCGGTCGCTCAACGCCGGGTGGTGCTCCGTCATCCAACGAAGCATCGTGGCGGCACGGCGCTCCGAAAGGCGTTGGTTGTGCTGCCAACTACCCTCGGGCGAGGATTGCGAAAGGATCACTACCGAGTCGATGCGCTCGATACCGATCGAGTCGATTTGGCGGTCGATTTGTTGCAGGGTGCGGTCGTTGCCCAGGTAGCGAGGATCGAGTTCGCTCTTATCCCAGCGGAAATGAATCTCCGACAGGAGGCTGTCCGTGAAGATCTTATCGGTACGTGCGGCTCGCTCCCCTCCCCCTTGATTTTGGGCAGAGATTGTCCCGATGGTACCGAATACCATCCAAAGAATCAGGGATATGTATATGCGATAACGCATGGTAAAAAAGTCTCTCGGTGGTGCGATAAGAGGCTTTTTGTACAAAAAAACACAATTATCAACTAACAAAAATAGTAAAAAATAGCCTAATAACCAAATAAATAGACCGTAATTTTATATGCTCTCAAAATCCCCCCCCCGAATTTTCTGGAATTTGCTGATTTGCAATGGATTGCGATTTTCCCTCGCGGCATCATGGCGAGCACCGATTTCGACTTAACGCAGCGAGCCCTACAAAGGGAATATTTTTGATTTTAGGCGAGGAAATTCCGTGCCGACATGAAATTGGGGCGGATGGGTAGTACTTTCGTACGTCCCATTCGCCCCAATGATTGAGGTGCGGAATTTACCGCTTAGTATTCCATCTTTGCGTGGCGCTG
>CAJGDL010000082.1 GCA_904502075.1 uncultured Alistipes sp. | reverse complement strand
GAACTACCTGGTGCGCAAGAAGATGCTCTTCGACCGTCGTCACCGCAGCCGCAACGCCTCGCAGAGCAATATGGATATCAACCTGGAGCTCAATGTGCACCCGAACCTCGACTTCCAGTTGGTGATCGATCCTACGGCCGGTGATTTGATCCGTGGCCGTGGCGAGGGTCTGCTGAACATCCATATCAATCCGAACGAGAATGTCTTCGAGATGATGGGCGACTACTCGATTACGGAGGGTAGTTACCTCTTCACGCTCCAAAATATCATCAACAAGAAGTTTATCATCGAGTCCGGATCGACTATTCAGTGGACGGGCGAGCCCATGGATGCCATGCTCAATATCAATGCGATCTACAACACGCGCGCCTCGTTGCAGCCCCTCTTGGGAGCCTCGTCTACCGGCGATCGCAACGCCTACACGCGCCAGGTGCCCGTGGAGTGTGTGATCCACCTGGGGGATCGCCTCACGAACCCCTCGAAATCCTTCTCGATCCGTGTTCCGCAGGCCGACTCCGAGACCCAGGCGGCCATCAATAATGTGCTCAACACCGAGGCGACGGTGGCCCGACAGTTTATCTACCTGTTGGCCTTCAACAATTTCTACCCCGAGAATTCGACCGTCTCGAACGACAACATCGGTGCGGTGGCTACGGCGGCTACGGGATTCGAACTCCTCTCGAACCAGGTAACCCGACTCCTCTCGGGCGATGCCTACAACATCACCTTCAACTACCGCCCCGAGACCCAGATGACGGGTAACGAGGTCGATTTCGGCCTCTCGACCAACCTGATCAATGGCCGCCTCTCCATCGAATTGGAGGGTAACTATGTGCTCGACAACAAGCAGGCCATCAATAACAACAAGGTGTCGAACTTCATGGGTGAGGCCTATATCACCTGGCTGATCGACCGCTCGGGCAACCTCAAACTGCGCGGATTTACCCAAACTATCGACCGATTCGATGAGACGCAGGGTTTGCAGGAGACCGGTATCGGAATCTATTACAAGGAGGATTTCAACAACCTGAAGGATCTCAAAGAGCGCATCAAAAATCGCTTTAAGCGTAGCAAGGAGCGCAAAAAGGAGAAACAAAAAGAGCGGGAACGCGAAAAAACTAATAACTAAAACTAAATAAAACGATGTTTACACTTTTGCAGGCTGCCGATGTCGTGGCAGCAGAGACGACCCGCATGGGTCTGGGAGAGCTCTTCCTCAAGGGCGGATGGTTGATGTGGGTGCTGCTCCTGTTGGGTGGCGTAGCCGTCTTTATCTTCGTGGAGCGCTTTATGGCCATCCGCAAGGCCTCGACCTTCGATATGAACTTCATGCACCGCATCCGCGACTACATCTCGGACGGGAAGATGCAGGTCGCCGTGGAACTCTGCAAGAAGACCAACAGCCCCATTGCCCGCATGGTCGAGAAGGGTATCGAGCGTATCGGTCGACCGATGGCCGATGTGCAGACCGCCATCGAGAATGTGGCCAACCTCGAGGTATCGAAGCTCGAAAACGGCCTTCCGTTCCTGGCAACGATTGCCGGAGGAGCCCCGATGATCGGTTTCCTGGGTACGGTACTCGGTATGGTGCAGACCTTCATGGATATGGCGGCTGCCGGTGGTACGGTCGATATGACCCTCCTCTCGAGCGGTATGTATGTGGCCATGGTAACGACGGTCGGTGGTCTCTGCGTAGGCATCCCGGCCTACTTCGGCTACAACTACCTGGTGGCGCGCATCGAGAAGCTGATCTTTAGAATGGAGGCCAACTCGATCGCCTTCATGGATATTTTGAATCAACCCGTACAAAAGTAGACGCGTATGGCAATCAAACGAGGATCGAAGGTCGATAAGAGCTTCTCATCGGCCTCGATGACCGACCTGATGTTTCTTCTGTTGGTCTTCCTGCTGATGGCCACCACCCTGATCAACCCCAATGCGATCAAGGTCGTGCTGCCTAAGAGTTCGAACCAGCTCAAGGAGAAGGCCATCACCACGGTCACCATCCAGAAAACGGCAACGGGTGTGAACTACTATGTCGAGACCCAGCCGGTGGCTAACCTCGATGAGTTGGAGCGTACCCTGCGTGCCCGCCTCGAGGGGCAGCATGAGCCCACCGTCTCCATCCACTGCGACAAATCGGTCATCGTCGATGAGTTTGTCAAGGTGTCAGAGATTGGCCGTGCCAACGGTTACCGCATGCTGCTCGCCACGCAGCCTTAATTTTAGCCCGAATCGGTGGGGTTGGGAGAACTTGGAGGACAAGGGATTCCTTCGTAAGACCAAGTAAGCCCACCCAACGCGGTAAAACCAAAGATTAAGCCGTTGAACTACTACAAAGATAATACGATGCAAACCTCGCGCCGTTGGGCGTGGGCGGCACTCCTGCTCTATGGGGTGCTGGTGGCCGTGTTGTTCCTGGTGGTGGGGATCGAACTGCCGGCCGAGCCCTTGAAGGAGCCCATCCTGGTGGAGTTGGCCCCCCTTCCGGAACCTCCCGAGCCCGAGCCGCTGCCCAAGGAGCCGCAGATGCACCGCGAGGTGGCCCCCGAGGAGCAGACCGAGCCGGCGCGCGGTGAGGCCGAGCAGACACGCACGGTCAATCCCCGAGCCCTCTTCAAGCAGTCGCAGGGTGGGGTGGATGAGCCCGAGAATGCAGGCAATCCCCAGGCCCGCGAGGGCGAGGAGGATCGAGCCAAGGGGACCGGCACCGGGGCGGCTCCCGATGGCCACGACCAACTCGACAAGGGGTTGCAGGGCCGTGGTTTGGTGGGAAATCTTCCGCGTCCGCGCTATTCGTCCGATGCCGAGGGGCGTGTAGTGATCCGTGTGGCGGTCGATCGCACGGGGCGTGTCACGGCGGCAACCTACGAGCCCAAGGGCTCCACCACCTCCCATCCTTCGTTGATCCGTGAGGCGCAGGAGGCGGCCATGCAGGCCCGATTTACCGAGAGCCGCAGTTTTGTGCAAGGCGGCACCATTACCTACATCTTTACTTTGAAGCGATGAAACGAACCCTACTTTTTCTCCTGCTTCTGCTCCTTCCCTTCGCGGGATGGGCGCAGCGTGCGGAGCGCGACACGACCCAGCGACAGCGAGGTTCCCGCATGGAATCGACAACCTCGGGGGCCCGATTGGCCCTCTCGCATGCGGAGTATGACTTTGGCGCGGTGGATCGTCGCGGGGGCGACCTCTGTTACGAGCTGACCTTCTCCAACGAGGGGACGACCCCGTTGGTCCTCACGCGTGTGATCACCTCCTGCACCTGCCTGAAGAGCGAATTTTCGAAGCGTCCCATTCCGGCCGGAGGGGTCGGCAAGATCCGTCTGACCTATCAGCCCTTGAAGGCCGAGCCGGGAGCCTTCCACAAGGTGGTGCAGATCCTCTCGAACTCCTCGGCGGGTCGAGAACTCTTTACCATTCGTGGCAAATCCATTGATTATAAGCAAAAAAATGAATAACGAGACCCTACTTTTGTGTGAGGCTCAGATCCTCACGATGACCGAGGAGCACCCACAACCCTTTGTGGGGTGGGTCGGTGTCGTCGGAAACCGCATTGCCTTGGTAACCGATTCTTCTTCGGAGGCCGAGCGATTCCGCGCTGAAAATCCCTCTTGCAGAACGATTGATTGCCGCGACCGCGTCTTGATGCCCGGACTGGTGAATACCCACTGCCATGTCGCCATGACCCTGCAGCGCAACTATGCCGACGACATCCCCCTGATGGAGTGGCTCAACGACCACATCTGGCCCTTTGAGGCGCAGCAGACCCCCGACGAGGTGGCCCTGGGTGCCGAGTTGGGCATCGTGGAGATGCTCCTGGGCGGAGTAACCTCCTTCGTCGATATGTATTGGGACGAAAACCGCATTGCCGACTCGGCCGAGAAGTTGGGCATCCGTGCCCTTCTCTGTCCGAGTTGTCTGGATAGCAATATGGAGAACTTCGAGCGCGATCTCGAGGCCCTGCTTCCCAAGTGCAACGACCGTGTGCGTGCGGGAGTAGGCCCCCATGCCCCCTATACGGTCTCGAAGGAGAACCTGCTGCGGGTGAAGGCTCTGGCCGAGAAACACCGCCTGCCGATGACGATCCATGTGGCTGAAACGCAGGCCGAGATGGAGTCGGTGATGCAGACCACCGGGATGCGTCCCGTGGAGTGGCTCGACAGCCTGGGGTTGCTGAACGAACGACTCATTGCCGCCCACTGTGTTTATGTCGATGAGAAGGATCGTGCTACGCTCCGCGAACGAGGGGTGAAGATTGCCCACAACCCGACCAGCAATATGAAGATCGCAAGCGGTATCTCTCCCATCGAAAAGTGCCTTGAAGAGGGGTTGAACCCCACGATCGGCACCGACGGCCCCTGCTCGAACAATGACCTCGATATGTGGGAGGAGATGCGCAATACCTCGTTCCTGGCCAAGGTCTCGTCGATGAATCCCCTAGTGTTGCCCGCCGACGAGGTGCTCCGCATGGCTACGGTCTATGGTGCCGAGGCCATCGGGCACGGCGGCGAGTTGGGTATCGTGAAGGAGGGTGCGCTGGCCGACCTGATCCTTATTGACATCCAAAAGCCCCATCTGCAACCTGTCAATAATTTGGTGGCCGACTTGGTCTACTGCTGCAAATCCTCCGATGTGGAGACGGTGATCGTCGATGGCCGTGTGGTGGTCGAAAATCGCTGCCTTGCAGGGGTTGATCTCCCCGACCTCTACCGCCGTGCCACTGCGGCTGTTGAGCGCATCAGAAAGGCTATGCTCTAATACCTTATTCTATCAATAAAAAACCCGCCTCGAAAGGCGGGTTTTTTGTTGGCGCTTGGTGCTACATGGCTTGGCAGATGTCCCAAACGAAGGCGCGGGAGCCCTGCATCTTCGTCACGGAGTCCATCTTGCGTAGGGCCTCCAAGAGCGGATCCACCTTTTCGTCCTCCACGATGGCCAGCACCGAGCTGTTCATCGAGGGCCAGGCATGGCTTCCGTAGTGGGGCTCGCCATCCACCGAACCGCGACCCTCGGTCAGGGCCCAGCGCGTGAATCCTCGGATGCCTTGATTATCCAAAATGCGGTTTACGCGATCCGTCAAGGCCTGATTGTACGATATAAATACTGCTTTCATAGCTTATCTTCTCAAATTTTTTGTTTCCACTTGGATTCTTTATGCCTTGGCCATTTTGAGTTGCTCGCGGGCATCCTCTTCGGCCTGCTTTCGGGCGCGCTTCTTCTCGGCACGGGTCTCCATGATGGCATAGAGTACGGGAACCACGAAGAGCGTAAGCAGGGTCGAGAAGGTCAGACCACCGATTACGGCGATACCCATGGGCTGCCAGGTCTCCGAACCCTCACCGCCACCGATGGCCATGGGCAACATACCCAGGATCGTGGTGAACGATGTCATCAATACGGGACGCAGACGGCTCTTACCACCGGCAATAACGGCATCGAAGACATCCGATCCACGCTCCACCAGGAGGTTCATGTAGTCTACCATCACAATACCGTTCTTGGTTACGATACCCACCAGCATGATGGCTCCGATCAGGGCGATCAGCGAGAGCGGGGTAGAGGTTATCCACAAGGCGAGGAATACACCCGTGAAGGCGAACGGAATGGTGAACATGATGATGAAGGGGTACTTCAGCGACTCGAACTGCGTAGCCATCACAATGTAGACCAGGATCACGATCAGAATGAAGAGGGTTCCCAGGTCGGCAAAGGCCTCACCCTGATCCTCGATCGTACCACCCAGCTCCAGGGTTACGGTGTCGGGGGTGGGGTACTCGTCGATGATCTTCTGTACCAGGGGCACCATGTCACCCAGGGCTACGCCATCACCCACCGTACCCTCGACGGTGATGATGCGCTGACGGTTCTCGCGCTCGATCGAGGGGGCAGCGAACTCTTCGCGTACGGTAGCCACCTCCTTGAGCTTCACGGGCTGGCCCTGACCGCCGTAGAGGACAATGTTCTCCACATCCTTCACCGAGGTGCGGAAGGGCTCGGCATAGCGTACCACGATGTCGTACTCGTCGCCATCCTCACGGTACTTCGTACACTCGTAGCCGTTGATGCGGTTGCGCACGAATTGCGAGGCCGTAGCGCTGTTCATGCCGTAGTAGGCCAATTTGTCGCGGTCGAAGACCACATTGAGCTCCGGTCGCAGGTCGTCGCGCGAGAGTTGTACGTCGCGCATACCGTCCAAGGCGGCCAATTGGGTCTTCAGGTCGTTGGCAATCTCGTTCGTGAGGTTCATGTCGTGGCCGAAGACCTTGACGTTCACCGTACTCGAACCGCTCATACCTCCCTGCTGACCTCCCGGGGTTACGGTGTACTGGCGGATCTCGGGGATCTTGTCGAGCTCCTTACGCAGCAAGTCCGAGATCTGGAAGATCGAACGCTCGCGCTGGCCCGAGCGAGGAAGACGCATGTTGAAGTTGATGATGTGCGAACCCGTTGTCTGCATCGCCGCAAAGGCGTTGTCCGAGGAGTTGGCACCGGCCGAGGTCGAGACGAGCTGCACCTCGGGGAACTTCTCGTAGATGATCTCGTCGATCTGACGGGCAATGCGGGCCGTGTACTCCACGCCGATATTCTGCTCCAACTCTACCGAAGCCGAGATACGGGCGTTATCCATCGGCGGGAAGAACTCCGAGGGTACCTGCGTAATCAGCGAGAGCGATACCACAAAGATCGACATCAGACTGATCATCGTGCGCTTGCGGTGCGTTACCACCCAGTGGAGCATCTTGGCGTAGGTCTCATCGAGCCATACCAGGGCCTTGTCGATGGGCTTGTAGACAATTCCGATTCCCTTGTAGTCGTGCTGGTTGCCATCGGCCTTCAAGAGGTAGGCCGACATCATCGGGGTCAGCGTAATAGCGGCTGTGGTCGATACGCAAACTACGATCGTTACGATCCAACCCAGCTCTTTGAAGAGGATACCGGCCATGCCAGGCACCATGGTCAGCGGCAGGAACACGGCAACGACTACCAGCGTGGTGGCGATTACCGACAACCACACCTCGTTGGTGGCATAGATGGCCGCCTCCTTGGGACTCGAACCGCGGTCGATGTGGGTCGAGATGTTCTCCAAGACCACGATGGCATCGTCCACCACCATACCGATGGCGATCGAGAGCGACGACAGCGAGATGATGTTGATCGTCGAGCCCGTGGCGAAGAGGTAGATGAACGAACAGATCAGCGACACGGGGATCGTCATACAGATGATGAAGGTGGCTCGCCAACGTCCCAGGAAGGTCATTACGACCAGCACTACGAAGATAAAGGCATACATGATGGTCTCCGAGAGCGAGTTGATGGCGTTGGTGATCTCCTCCGAACCCTCGAAAATCAAGTCTACCTTTACATCGCCTGGCAGCGTCTGCTCGATTTTGGGCAGCATCTCCTGGATCTTGTGGACGATCTCCACGGTGTTGGCTCCCGACTGCTTCTGAATCATCACGCGCACACCGCGCAGACCATTCACGCGCTCGTCCATGGTGGCCTTTTCGAGCGTATCGCGAATCTCGGCTACGTCGCTCAGCATCACCGTGCGACCGCCTCGGTTCGAGATCACCACCTTGCGCAGGTCGTACTCCGAGTCGGTGAACTCGCCATCAGCCTTCAGGTTGTAGGTGTTGTTACCGATGTCGATCGTACCGGCCGGAATGTTGACATTCTCGGCGGCGATGATCTGACCCAACTGCTCGATCGTCAGGCCGTAGGCCTCCAACTTGCG
>CAJGDL010000081.1 GCA_904502075.1 uncultured Alistipes sp. | reverse complement strand
GTTGCCGGTTTGGTTCGCATTAAAGGTCAAGGTGATTACCGTACCTGCACTGTTGGTTTGTGCCCAAGAACCTACCAGACCTGTGGCCTGAACCTGTACCTGATCTTCGTCCTTGTCGCAACCGGTAAAGAGTACACCCGTCGTGGCCAATGCAAAAAGCATCATTAAAAGTTTCCAAGTTTTCATAATAAAAAAGTTTAGGTGAATGAATTTGTTTTATCACTACAAAGGTATATTTTCTCTCTTTAAATTGGCCGCAATAAGGTGTTTATAAATTAATACAGAAGTGTGTAAAATAATTTACATATCGAGGCTATAGGATTGCTCGAGAAGGGCTGGTACGGGTCTCTTCTGCCGATTGTGTCTGATTCAGTATCTCTTCCGGAATCTCTTCAATCCGCACATAGGAAGAACTCTCTTCCCGGGTGCTCCAAGTCAGAAGATTTTCGAAGAGCCCTTCGATAAAATAGGTTGCGCCCCAATTGGTTCCGTCGTCGTACCGACCCGAGATGGTTCGTTGCTCGGTGTCGAGTCGATATTCCCCCGAAAAGTGTACGATGCCGATAAAATTGATGTTTTTTTGATAGAGGTCAAATCGCAGATCTTCTTTAAATGCGATATATATATCGGTGTTTAGGCTTGGAAATTTTTCGGAGGCAGTCCACTCATAAAGTTGCCAGGCTCCGCAAAGATTTTCAATGCTGAGCGGCAACTCTTCTCCGGGCGTTATCGGATCTTTGGGCCGTTCCGGCTCCTCGCCCCAATCCGGATACTCCGAAGGGTCGGCTTTTGTGGTAATTTCGATCTCGCTCCACTCCGATGCGGTGTAGAGCAACATGTTTTTGGGAACGGCACGGAGTGAAATATTGTAGGAGGTGTTAGGGGTAAGATCGCCTAATATGAGTGGTGGTTCGACAATGATCACCCCTTGATCGGCAATGAGCGAATCTTCGGAAAAATCAAGCAGATAGAGATAATTTGCGGCACGTGAATCCGTTTGCCAACCGATACCTACGGAGGTTTGGGTGACCGCCTCTTCGATGAGAAAGAGCTGCGGCGTAGGGAGCGGTTGTAGTTGGATGTTCCCGGGGCGTTTCTGTTCGGTGGTTTGTGATGGGATCTTCTCCTCCTTGTTGCACCCCGTCATAAGAATAAGCAGGGCAAAGAGATGAAATAAGGTTTTTGGGGCGGGTTTCATGGCTGTGGCTAATGATGGTTTACCTGTTCTGTGTAGTAACTAAAAAAATCATGGTTGAGCAATTTGGAGATACGAAGCAGGAGCTCCGTATCAATGCTTTGGCGTTTGAAGATGTGATAGACATTGGCTCGCTCGCAATAGAGATTGCGGGCAAACCAACTGACGGTTCGTCCCTGTTGTCGAAGCTCTTGTTCGATCAGTTGACCAATATGAATTGCAGGATCAGACATAAAAGGGGCGCGGACAAATCGCTTTATCCACAGCCTGGGTATTGGACGACCCTTGTAATGAGATAAAGGAAATGCCCGCGCCAAATAGGCACGAGCATCAACTTTAATTCCTCATTACAAAAGAAAGTGTCCAATTTTCGGCTGTAAGAAGAAAAGTCGATGCGTATCGCTTGGTTATATGTGTAAGTTACTCTTTTTTTTCGGTGTTGTTTTTATTTTTTCTTTACTTTACTTTACTTTACTTTACTTTACTTTACTTTACTTTACTATCTCTCTTTAAGGGTTGGTTTCTACGCCTTGTGGATCAGTGCCACGGCGTGGGCCGAAACACCGCGCTCCTCGCCTTCGAAGCCGAGTCGCTCGGTGGTGGTGGCTTTGATCGAAATCGCGTCGGTCTCGATTCCCATTACTTGGGCCAGGGTCTCGCGCATGAGGTCGATGTGGGGGCGCAATTTGGGACGCTGCATGGCAATCGTGCAGTCGATGTTGCCCACCTTGTAGCCCTTTTCGGCCAACGCCTCCACCACGCGACCGAGCAGGATCTTCGAGTCGATCCCCTTGAATTCGGCCGAGGTGTCGGGGAAAAGTTTGCCGATATCGCCCAATGCCGCTGCTCCGAGCAGGGCATCGCAGATGGCGTGGATTGCCACATCACCGTCCGAGTGGGCCACGCACCCCTTCTCGTGGTCGATCTTTACCCCTCCCAGCCAGAGATCCAACCCCTCGGCCAAGGCGTGGACATCGTATCCGTGTCCGATTTTGAATTGATAAGCCATAAGGCAAAGGTACAAAATAATTCAAAATTCAAACTTCAAACTTCAAAATTATTTGTATTTTTGTTCTGCTAATCCAAAACGACAAAGAGAGGTGCGACGGTTTTTGCTCCTGGGTGTGATTCTCCTTTCGGCCTTTACGCTGCGTGCGCAAGAGGACGAGGAGTTCTATTATCCCTATGCCGAGCGGCAGTCGGAGCCTGCCCTGCCGTGGATTGAGAGCGATAGTTCGCTCTTCTACCGCGCCGTACAACAGCCGAGCGACCTCTATGGCGAAGTGACGCGCTACGCCTTTTCGGAGGTGGCCGCCCTCCGACGAGGCATTGCCTACGAGCAGGAACGCAACACCTTGGACGGCCTCGAAATCTCCTACCGAAACCTCTCGCTTATTCGGGCTTTGAATCTTCATCGCGGGGTTGAACAGCCCGGTGAGGAGGGCTTTCTCTCCCTTGGCGACCCTTACCCTTCATCGCATCGACTGCAAGTGGCTCTCACCGATAGTCGCTATCGCATGGCCCTGCGCTATGGGGGCCACCTTTCGCTTCCGGCCGATTGGCAGTTGTCGCTCTATGCGGAGGGGCGCATCGGGCGCGATGCCTTCTCGCGAGGGGTCTACACGCGAAGTGTGCGTGCGGGGATGAACCTCCAAAAGCGGTGGGGTGAGCACCTCGCCTTGAGCCTGACGGCCGCCTTTGCCCCCTCGGAGCGGGGAGCGGCCTCCTCGTCGACCCGAGAAGCCTTTGAGTTGGTGGGCGACCCCTACTACAACCCCGCCTGGGGCTTTTGCGAAGGGGAGGAGCGCAGTGCCCGCGTGAAAAGAGAACTCCTGCCTTTGGTGGCAGCCGGCCTGGAGTGGAAGATCACTCACGCGACCACGCTCAATGCCGCCCTCACGGCCGAATTCGGCTTCCTGCGACGCTCCTCGCTCGGGTGGTTCGATGCCCGCACGCCCAGACCCGACAATTACCGCTACCTGCCGAGTTACTTCACCGACCCCGAGCTTTCGCAACGTGTGGCCGACTCTTGGCGTGCCGGCGATAGCCGCTACACGCAGATTGATTGGGACGAACTCTATACCCAAAACCGCATGTCGCGTGACGGGGCCTACTATGTAGAGCAGGACGCGGTCGAGGGGATCACCTCGCTCCAAGGGCGCATCGCCTTTCGAACGAAGGTAGGGGAGGGGCTTTCGCTGCACTATGGAGCGCAAGCGGCCTATCACCTTTCGTGCCACTACCTCGAGTTGCGTGATTTGCTGGGTGCCGACTACCTCTTGGATATTGACTACTACCTTCTGGATGACGACACCTACGCCTCGTCGCTCCAAAACGACCTCCATAACCCCAATCGCCGCATAGGTGAGGGGGATCGCTTCGGCTACTACTACGCCTTCGAACAAACCTGTGCGGCACTCTTCCTGGGGGCCGACTACCGCACTTCGCGTTGGCACCTTGGGGCCGAGTTCGAGGTTGAGTGGGAGCGAATCGGGCGCAAGGGCTTCTACGAAAAGGAACTTTTTCCGGGGAGTGGCTCCTACGGCGATTCACCCTCCCTGCACTTTGCCCCCTATCGCCTGACGGCCGAGGTGGGCTATGCCTTTACGCCCCGCACAAGCCTGGGGCTCCATCTGCGGGCCGAAGGGCGGAGCCCCGAGGCCGACGACCTCTTTTTACAGCCCCAATACAACAATCGTCCCATCGACCGTCCGACCCTGGAGCGGGGATATGACGCGGATCTTACCTTTCGCCATAGGAGCAGGCTGTATGAGTTCACGGCCTCGGCCTTCCTCCATCTGCGAAGTCAAATGACCCAAACGGGGCGTTACTACGACGACCTCTCGGGCCTCTTTGCCGATCGCGTGGTGGAGGGAATCTCTGAGCGTACCTTCGGGCTGGAGGTGGCCGGTCGCTATTACCTTGGTGAGCGGTGGCGCTTGTCGGCCGCCCTTGCCGCCTGCCGCGCCACCTACATCTCGAACCCTTCGGTCAGCCTCTTTTCGGATCGCGACAACGCCCTGATTTCGGATCGTTCGGAGAGCTACATGCATTCGGTCGTCTTGGGTGGAGTACCCCAACTTGCCGCCCTGCTCTCGGCCACTTACTACGGTCGTTCGTGGGGCTTGGGGTGTGATTTGACTTATGCCGGATTCCGCTATGCGCATGCCGATTTCATGCGGCGCACGGTGCGCGTGGCGATGCAGGCGGCCGACTCTCCGGAGGCCCTCGACCTCTTCCTGGCGCAGGAACGCCTGCCCGACCTCTTCCGCCTCGACCTCTCGGCCTGGAAGAGTTTCCGCTTGAGTGCCGATACCCGCCTGGTGCTCTCGCTCCGTGTAGAGAATCTCCTGGGTGAGGACTCTACCCCTTACGATGGTTATGAGTCGCACCGCATCCGTCGTCTTTCGGTGGCCGATGGCTATACGTTTCGCCCCTTCGACAACACCCTCTCCTACGCTCCGCCCCGCACCTTCTACCTCTCCGCCTCGCTTCGGTTTTAGTGATAACGCAAAAGATAAAAAAATAGCGAACGGATTCGCTCGCTATTTTTTATCGAAAAACTCTTGTGTGCCTACTCGAGTATGGCCTTGGCCCAGGCGCACTCGCTCCAGGCTTTGGGATACTTCTTGCTGGGCTGCGAGGTCGTTACGCCCGAATAGGAGGTAATCATGTTCATCATGCCGTTGTAACCCGAGTAGAACGAGGGGGTGTGGAGGCGACAGGCCTCGGGGAAGGTGCGATCGAACTGCTCCTCAAAGGCGGCCTTGGCCGCCTCATCGTCCGACAGCTTCTTGATGTACTGACGGAAGTCGAAGAAGAGCGGGCGCATCAACCCCTCGTAGGTCTGCAACTCATAGAGGCTCACCTGACGGGTGGCGCTGTTCATGACGGCGCGCGTGGCCTCGGCCATTGCCTCCAACTCCTCGCAACAGGTCATGGCCACGCAAGCCGACTTGCGCTCCGTGGTCGTGTTGGTGTAGAAGTCGTGGAAAGCGTGGCAGAATCCCTCGAGGTTGTAGTCACGTCCCTCGTTCTCAAAGAGCGTGGGCAGGGCGGTGGTGTAACTGATACCGCGTCCCATGATCTCGCAGGGCGAGGCTACGATGTAGCGGGCCGCGTGGCGCAGTTCGTAGAGCGCCTCGATGTTCGACATGAAGCAGGCATCGAAGATGATGTACTCGAATTGCATCGGGGCCTCGGCAAAGGCTGTGGCCCAGGTGGCGATGTCGGTGGTCTGACCGTCGTGCTCGCCATACCAGCGCGTAGGCTCGGCACCGGGGCTCTTGATGAGCCAGTCGTGGGGCTCGAGGTGCTGGGTGTCGAGCGACCAGATGCCACCTCCGCTATCCTCGTTGGTCGTGAGGCTGGGGTACTCATCGGGTACCCAACCGCCACCGTGCGAGCCGAGGACAACGCCGTAGCGTTTTGCGGGGGCGATCTCCTTCACATCGGAAAAGACCTCCACGATGTGATCCTTGTCGATCGAGCGTTTCCCCTCGTAGGTGCGCAGGGTATCGGCACGCGAGGCCTGGGTCTCGTAGTCGAAGGAGTACTCGATCAGGAGCGACTGCTCGGTCGTAGGCTGAATGTAGAGCAGCACACGGCTGTCGTAGAGGATGTGCTGGCTGATCGCCTCCTGGATTTCGGGGACATTCACGTCGCGGAAATAGCTCAGCAGCGTGCGTCCCGAGAGGTGGAACAAGAGGGTTTGGTCGGCTACCTCGGGGCGCGGACGGTAGGGCCACTTGCCCGGGTTCGGATCGGGTTCGGGCAGGGGATCGCTCTCCTTGTTGCAGGCGGTCATCAGGCACAGGGCCATCAAAAGGGTGCAAAGCACCACCGAAAATTTGTTAAACAGTTTCATCATTTGTATTCACGGGGTTTAAGGTTATTAAATTGCCAGGTTCGGTCTCGTTTGAAGACATAGCCTTCGGGTTTGTTGCGGTAGATGCGGCTGTAGTTGAAATAATAGCCTTTGACCTTCTTGCCCATCACCATGCGGGGGGTGGTCAGCGGGATGTACTCCACCTCGCGGCTGATGATCTGTGCCCGCTCGGTGTGGAGATCATAGGTACTCAAGAGACTCAGTGCATGGCCGAACATCAGGATGTGGCAGGGAGTATCCTTGCTCAGGCCGTTTCCCGAATCTTCGATTGTCATCAACACATGGCGCATCTGCTCGTAGGCGGCCTGCTCCTTGGCGAGGTTTCCCAAGCCTCCGTAGGCATAGGCCATCAGGTTGAGCACCTGCGGGTTGAATGGGTCGCGCTTCATGGCCTCTTCGCCCGCCACGAGAATTTGCTCGAGGAGTTTCACCTCGGGGTGGTCGATGTCGAGGGTCGAGGCCAGCAGTAGGAGTTTGTCGAGGGCCTCGTTGCTCTCCAGGGGGCGGTACTCGTTTTGGTAGGCGAAGCCGTAGTAGAGGTAGTGGTAGGCTTCGTCCGAGAGCGAGAGGTCGCCCGAGCGGTAGCGCATCATCAGGTTGGGGTAGAAGTACTCGGATTGGGGGTCGGTGATGCGGGCGAGGATATCCTCCTCGTCGGGCACTTTGGCCCAAGCCGGCAGCACGCTACCCATGAGTAACCAGCCCAACAGCAAAAGTGTAATTTTTTTCATCTTCTTGTCTTTGCTTTTCCTACGAACGGAATTTTAGCGCAAATCGTACCTCTTGATCAAATTTTCGAACTGCTCCTGCAGGGCAGCCGTACCCTTTACAAGGGGCAGACGCAGACGGTTGTGGATGAGTCCCATCACCGAGAGAGCACACTTCACTCCCGTGGGATTTCCCTCGACAAAGAGGGCGCGCGTCGCCTCCTCGAGTCCCTGGAAAGCCTTGTCGGCTTCGTCGAAACGACCCTCCTTTGCGAGGTTGATCGCCTCCATGAAACGCACGGGAAAACTGTTGGCTGCCACCGAGATTACGCCATCACCTCCGCGACGCATCACCTCGATGGCGATGCTGTCGTCGCCCGACAGAACCAAAAAACCTTCGGGTCGGCGATCCAAAATCTCTTGAATCTGGTCGATTTTGCCCGAGGCCTCCTTGATGCCGATCACATTGTCGAAGTCGCGTGTGATGCGCAGGGTCGTTTCGGCCGTCATATTCACGCCGGTTCTTCCCCCCACATTGTAGAGGATGATCGGGAGCGGGGAGTTCTCCGAAACTACCTTAAAGTGTTGGTAGAGTCCCTCCTGCGAGGGCTTATTATAATAGGGTGTAACACTCAGGATGGCGGAGGCTCCGCGCAGGTCGATCTCGCGCAACTGATCCAAGACCTCGGAGGTGGAGTTGCCGCCCACACCCAAAACGATGGGTACGCGCTCGCGCGTGCGATCAATGATATAGCGTGCCACCACGGCTCGTTCTTGCAAGTAGAGGGTCGGGGTCTCGGCCGTGGTGCCGAGGGCCACGATGTAGTCGACACCTCCCTCGATCACATATTCCACCATGCGCTCCAGCGCTTTATAATCGACACGCCCCTCGGGGGTGAAGGGGGTAATCAGTGCGACGCCCACGCCGCTTAACGGATGCTTATTCATACAATTCAAAATT
>CAJGDL010000080.1 GCA_904502075.1 uncultured Alistipes sp. | reverse complement strand
TTCTTTTTCGTTGTGATAGGCTCCGGGTACTGAAGGTCGAGCTCCTTGCTGTACAAGGTGGCAAACAAACGAGAAGTCACAACTTTTCACTTAATCCACTTTCCTAAAGTCCCAATTCGGAGCGCAGTCTGCGGGGGAGGTTGCGAACCACCTCGGCATAGGAGTGGTCGATCAGCGAGCGGACGAGAGCATCGTCCAGGTGGGGAAGGTGGTGTTGATTCCAATGCCTCTTATTGAAATGGAATGCCGGTTCGATAGCCCAATAGCGGTCGCGCAACTCGATGGCGTAGTCGGGTTCGCACTTCAGGATCAGCAGATCGGGACGTCGCAAGGAGAGGCAGGCAAAGATCTTCCCTGCCACCTTAAAGACCAGCGTCTCCTCATCAAAAGGAAAGCACTCCGTGGCCATCCTCTTGGTCAAGCAATAATCGCGAACCTCCTCGATATCCATAGTTTGCAAAAATCACTTAAAGCAGTTTCAAGGCAATCATGGCACACGCCTCGGCATCGGCCAAGGCATGGTGGTGGTCGCGGAGTTCATAGCCGCAAGCGGCCGCCGAGGTGTGGAGTTGGTGGTTGGGAAGTGTGCGACCGAAGGCGCGGCGCGAGGCGGCCAGCGTATCGTGAAAGAGGTAGCCCGGGTAGGGCATTTCATAGGCATCGTGCGCCGCCTTCAGGCACCCCTCATCAAAGCGAGCGTTGTGGGCCACAAGGGGCAGGCCGGCAATCCGCGGAGCCACCTCGGCCCACACCTCGGGAAAGGTAGGGGCATGGCGCGTATCACGATCGCAGAGACCGTGTACCTCCTGGCAAAAGCGGGCATAGTAGTTGGGGGTAGGGCGGATCAGACTGTAAAAGGTGTCGTGCACCTCGCCCCCGCGTACCACGACCACACCCACCGAGCAGACGCTCGAGCGCGTGCCGTTGGCCGTTTCAAAATCGATGGCTGCAAAATCCTTCACGATCTTTAGGGTTTATTCCACCACAAAGATAGCGAAAAATATTGAGCAAAGAAACAATTGCAAATTGTCGTTTCACCCATTTCACAGATTCCTCCGTGAAATGGGTGAAACGAGTAAAATGGGCGATTTAGTTTCCAAAGGCCTTCACCTCGAAAATTTCGTGGCGGTCGAACAAAAGCCAATAGTCCAAGGCCAGGTGGCGCACATACTCCCAATAGGAGGGGTGGCGCGTACCATGCTTCTCACGCCCGTGGGCGATGTCCGATGAAATGCGTTCTGCCACCGACTCCTTGAGGGCAATATGCACACTGCGCTCCCCCTTCGTGAATCGTGCCGACGGGGTGGGGTGTTCTTGCGCCGCAATGGAGATGGTACCATGGCCAAGGGTAGCCCCCGTAGCTACCTGCAACCCGTCGTTCAGACAACTCAGCGGCGGCTGACTCCCAGCATAGGAGAGCACATGGAGTTCCTGCTCCCCGGCCCCAAACTGTTCGAGAGCCAAGATCCCCATCTTGACCCCCAAGAGGGCATAGATTCCCAGGTGACCATGCAACTCGTTGGTCAGCACAGCTGCTCGCCACTCGCTCATTCCATAGCGGAGAATCACCTGCCGGATAAGGGGGCGCACGTCGGAGAGATAGAGGCTCTCGGTCAAGGGAAAGCCATCGAAGAGTACGTTTCGTTCTTTTGTTGCTACAATCATAATAAGGAGATTTTTCGTCCCCTTACAGAACAACAAGGGTGCCACAGGAGATGAAGTTAGAGAAATTCTACGATTTCGCACCCAAGAGCGATTTTTTTGAGTACCTTTGCAATACGAACAACTACTGACCGTTAATTACGCGTATGAAAAAACTTCTCAAGAACCTCGGCGTATGGATTTTGATCGCCATGCTTGCCGGAATTGCAGCAGGTATCCTGCTCGGCCCCTCGGCCGCCTCGCTCAAACCCCTGGGCGACCTTTTTATTCAGTTGATCAAGATGCTTGTGGTGCCCCTGGTGGCCATCTCAATCATCTCGGGTGCCGCCACCCTCGGAGACTCGAAGTCGGCCGGCCGCATCGGTCTGATCAGCATCGGCTACATCATGCTCACCACGCTGGTCGCCGTGCTATTGGCCATCGGTGCCGGTGAACTCTTCCGCCCAGGTGCAGGGCTCGATGCTCAGCAACTGGCCGGCCTGATCGCCAACCCTGGGGATGCCGGAACAGCCCCCGTGCTCTCGTTCTGGGACACGATCATCGGCATGATCCCCGCCAACCCGATTCAAGCCCTTGCCGACGGCAACATCCTACAGATCATCGTCTTCGGGCTCTTCCTCGGGTTCGGCATCTCG
Organism: uncultured Alistipes sp.; assembly: GCA_904502075.1. Lineage (GTDB taxonomy): Bacteria > Bacteroidota > Bacteroidia > Bacteroidales > Rikenellaceae > Alistipes. Next base: position 5,706 of record CAJGDL010000080.1, on the reverse strand, counting down.
ACCCTGAAGAGCGAAAAACGCCTCAAGGTGGTGGGTGGCCTGAACTATGTGTTGGAGGCCCTGATCTGGTGCATCGAGAAGGTGATGTACATCGCCCCGCTCGGTGTCTTCGGACTGATGGCCGATGCCACGGGTACCTTCGGATTCTCCATCCTGCTGCAGATTGCCAACCTGGTGTGGGTTGATCTGCTGGCCGTCCTGGTAATGGGACTTTTGGTCTATCCCGCCACGCTGCTCCTCTTCTCGCGCGTAAAGGTGGGCGACTTCTTCCGCGCCATGCTGAAGCCGCAGATCATCGCCTTCTCGACTGCCTCATCGATGGCCACGCTGCCCGTCAACATGGAGGTGTGCGAGAACGAACTGAAGCTCTCGAAGCAGACCACGGGCTTCGTATTGCCGTTGGGAGCCACGATCAACATGTCGGGCAATGCCATCTACTACACCCTGGTCGCTCTCTTCTTCGCCCAGCTCTATGGCATCGAGCTCTCGATGGCCCAATACGTTACCATCGCCATCGTCTCAACCCTCGGCTCGATCGGTCAGGCCGGAGTTCCGGGCCCGACGCTGATGGTGGTAGCCGTGTTGGTGGGCGCCGGCATCCCCATCGAAGGACTGCCGCTGCTCTACGCCCTGGATCGCATCTTCGATATGGTGCGCACAACACTCAACATCACAGGTGATGCTGCTTGTGCCGCCGTTACCGACCGCTTCGCCTAATCCAATCAGGCCAAACAAACGGGGCAACGATTTTTAGATCGTTGCCCCTTCTCTTTTTATCTTGTAAATCCAACCTCTTCGAGCCACCCCAAGATCTCTTCGTATTGCGTGGGGTGGAACCAACGGATTGCCTCGTCGCGCCGAAACCAGGTGAGCTGCCGTTTGGCATAGCGACGCGAGTTGCGCTTGATGAGTTCAATCGCCTCCTCGCGCGAGATTTTGCCATCGAAATACTCAAATAGCTCCTTGTAGCCCACCGTCTGCAGGGCATTGAGATGGCGCAGCGGATAGACCCGCCGAGCCTCCTGCTCAAGCCCCTCGGCCATCATCCCCTCCACGCGAAGGTTGATCCGCTCGTAGAGCACCTCACGCGGCATATCGACCCCGAGCTTCACGATCTCGAAATCGCGCTCGCGCCGTTCGCCCGTACGAAACGAAGAGTAGGGGAGTCCCGTCTGCCGACACACCTCCAGGGCACGCAACACGCGGGCCGGATTCTTCCGATCCACCTGCTCCCAGTAGGCGGGATCGCACCGATGCAACTCCTCGGTCAGGGCCTCCAGCCCCTCGGTACGAAGCTTCTCGGCCAAGGCCTCGCGAATCGCCTCATCGGCCTGCGGAAGGTCGTCCATTCCCTCGCACAGGGCCTGGACATAGAGCCCCGATCCACCGACAGCCACCACCGTGTCGTGGCTTTGAAAGAGCCTTTCAAGGATCTCCAGAGCCAATACCTCATAACTTCCGCAGTTGAGCCCATCGGCCAACTCATGGGTGGCGATCAGGTGGTGTTCGGCCGCCTGCAACTGCTCTTCGGTAGGCTGTGCCGTACCGATGGGAATTCCCCGATAGAATTGGCGTGAGTCCGTCGAGAGGATCGGTGCGGAGAAATGCTGCGCCAGGCGGATGCTCAAATCCGTCTTTCCCGAGCCCGTAGGCCCCACAATGACCAAGAGTCGTTTCGACATAATCTCTTCTCCTTCCAAGATACAATATCAGGCCACCCTTGAGGAATAGGCCAAAAGAGGGGTGAATCTCAAGTCGCTAATAGCGGTACTCGTCGTCGTAGTTATCGTCGCCCTCGAAATCGCTGTAACCGCCCATCATCTCCTCGAAGATCGACCCTTCGTCCTCGGCAAGCCCCGCCTCATATTGATCGGGCGTAGCCCCGTGGGCGAAGGCTTCGCGCGGATAGGTGAAATCGGGCTCTGCCGCCACGACATCCATCAGCTCGAGGTAGTAGGCACGATCACCAAAGAGGTCAAACTGGTAGATCAGGCGATCGTGAACATGGCGCATGATCTGCTGCAACTCGACCTGGTCCATCGCCAGCGGGGAGTGCTCATCCTCCAAATCGCCCATACCCATATCCATGAGCGTAAACTCGCGGAGCTTCTCCCAACGGTCGTCGGCCGTGTAGAACGAAACCATCCCCTCCTCATACTCGAGTGTCTCGCGGATAAAGTCATGAAACGCCAGCAGGGTCATCGTGGCCGGCACCTCGTAATCGCGAAGAAAATGGTCGTTCTCATCGCTGAGCATTCTGAATTTAAAAATTACTGCCATCGTGCAAAAGTATTATTCTTATGCAAAGATACAAAAAGTATTGAAAGTTGAACACGCATTACACGCAATGACTGCGAAAATTGTGAATCCTACCTTGTGCATTGTGAATAGAAAGAAACCGCCCGGGCTGAAAAACCCGGGCGATAGAAAGTCACTAAGAACACACTTGGAGGGAGGGATTACTCCTCACGCTCGAAGGCGAAACCGGCGATATCGGAGTCGTAGGTGCAGCCGGCATCCATCGTTACCTGATTGTGATGACGATATGCCACCGGCGTGTTACCCTTGATCGTAAAGTCGCCATAAACCGTAGCCGTGCCGCCCTTCTTAGAGATGTTGATACCCTCGAAGTCAGCCTTTCCTGCAGCCGGCGTACCGTTGATCACATTGTTGGTGAAGACAACCGTCTGGCGCTCCTCGGCGTTCTCGTAGATACGAACGGCATAGTGGTACTGGTCGTTGAAGGTGCAGCCGTCAATCAGGATCGAATCACCGTTGTTGGCAATCGGACGGATGTGGTTGCAGTTGAACGTACAGCCTACGAATGCAGGGGTATCGTGCGAATAGCCGTAGTAGCCATAGGTGGTGGGGCCTACGAGGTCGAAGGTACACTCCTCGAAGCGCACATTGGCGTTGTTGTAAGCACCTACGAGAGGATACTTATCGTTAATCTCCTTGTAGTACCTCGAGTTTGAGGGGTTGGGGAACTGCACACCGTCGGGGTTGGTGAAGTTGATCCCCTTGAAGGTAGCCTGGCAGGTATCCACCCAAAGCATACCCTTGATCGTGGCATCACCATCGGCCACCAGCGTGACACCGCTCTTGTTTACCACGGTTACCAAACCCTCATAGGTACCGGGAGCGAGGCGGATCACCGGATCACCGGCAGCAATGGCGGCATTCAGCGCATCGATATCCGTAACCACATTGGCATAGTCGGGGGTCTCACCAGTGAAGTCATCATCAGCCTTGATCGTGTAGGCAATCGATTTGATGGCATTCTGCTTCAGCTCGAATGCGGGCATGGTAACCACCTTCTCGCCCTCGGCAAAGGTAAAGGTTACGGTTAGGTCGCCGGCAGCAAAGTTCGTGGCGGGCAGTGCCATGTAGAACATCTTTGCCTCGGTCGTGATCTCGGTGTCGATACCCGAAAGGAGTACCTCCTTCTCACCCGTGGCGGCAACTACGGCCTTCGAATCGGCAGCCAGGTCGATGGTCACCTCTCCGGCCAGAGCATTGGCGGCCGAAGCCACACGGATCGACTCCAGGGTGTAGACATCGGGCACATTCTCCTTGCTCACCTTGAAACGAAGCAGCGCACCGGCATTGACAAACGACAAGGTCTGATTGTTCGACTTGGCCACCATCAGAGCGTTGGCCAGATCCACCTTCGTGGCATCATACACCTGCGTAGCGTTGATCTTGGTGGTGATCACCTCACCCGAAAGGGTGGCTGCGGCATCGTAGGGATAAACCGCATAGTTCGAGGTGATGGCCGTGGCATCGGTACCCGTATAGGCTACATAGCCGAAAGTGGCGGTGCGGTTACCGTTCTCAATTGACTTCACCTTATACTGACGGTTGTGGGCCGTCTTTGTGAAGATCGTCAGTTGATCGCTCTCACACCAAAGTACCGCCGTGCCATCGAGCTCGGTACGGCTTTGGTCAATCTGTGCTGTAAAATCATCAGAAGCCTCCGGTGCCGGATAAACCTCCATCGTCGTTGCATCCTTCGCACACGAAGCGAAGAACAATGCTGCTGTAGCAGCCAAACACATAAAGCGTTTCATGGGTAATAGTTATTAAATGGTTGATAAAATGGTTCTCTTCTATCCGATTACGATTTCGTCGTCGTCCTCCTCATAATCGGGGGTCTGAGGGGAGGCAGCAAACCCCTCCTCATACTCCACCACCCAAGACTCAAGGGCAGGAGCTTCGTAACCTAAAGCATCAATAGGGCAGCCACGCTTGATCATCTTCGTAATCATTGGGAGTTATTCCACTAAAATCATCCGAAGAGGAGATCGTGAAGCCCTGCTCCACATCCACCTCATAGACCCAAATCTCGGGTATCGAGTAACTCGCTCTCTTCATACTCAATCTTTTTTCGGTATTTCACATTCGACTATTCGCTGATCATCAATTACTTAATAGAAATTTCTCTTTGTAAGAGAGTTTTCGAATTATGCGATCGCTTGATTTTGTATGTGATACAAAGAATATTTGATCGCTTTTTGAGAGAAAAAAAATAATTACCCATGTATTGAGAGAAACAAGAATCACCAAAGAAAACTAAAAAAATTTTTACTAATGGCATTTATTTATTATTTAATAACCAAGAAACTACCCCTCCCATGATAAAAAATTTAAAAATAATCGACAAAAAAGAACAACTTTTCAATATTTTTTCTATCTTTGCATAAACGCTTAAGGCCGATTCGCGATCTCTTACAAAGAGGTCTCGGGGGGGGGTGATTCGGTGGCCGAAGAGATTACCACAAAAGTCGCAAGAAGTTTGACATAAATCGAAGGCGGCATGATTTGTGCGTAGAGTGGGGTAGTTGAACCAAAAAGGAGATGCTATGGCTTATTTTTCACGTTTTCTCTTCCCCTCGCAACCCACCGACCCGTGGGCATCGTGGTTGCTTTTGGCCCTGCGTCTGCTCTTCGGAGTACTTCTTCTGACGCACGGACTCGACAAGTGGATCCACTTCGAGACCCTCGAGGCAAACTTTCCCAACCCGCTCCATGTAGGCAGTCGCCTCTCGTTGCTGCTCTGCCTCTTTGCTGAGGTGGTCTGCTCATGCTTCGTGATCCTGGGACTCTTCACGCGCCTGATGCTGATCCCCATCGTGATCAATATGGCCATCGCCTTTTGGGTGATCCACCAGGGCCAACCCTTCGCCTCGCGCGAATTGGCCTTTCTCTACTTGATTGTGTTCCTCCTGCTGATGCTCTTCGGCCCCGGCCGCCTCTCCTTCGACGGCTGGATCGCCCACCGCCTCGCCCCCGAGCCCATGCCTTAAAAGATCCGACTATATGGACACTGCGCCTCTTTTCACACCCCAATCAAAGCCAGCCTATCAACCGCAAAGATCGCTTATGGGCGCAACAACAGAAACTAGATTGTCGCATAGGGAGGTTTGGAGGGATTGTATATGGTCGCGGACTCTTCCGCGAAACGCACAAAAAAAGGATAGCGTTTTGCTATCCTTCGTGCGCTGAGCGGAAAACGAGACTCGAGCCCGCATTCGCGGGCATTTCTCGCGAACTATATTTATACCCCCAACCCCTGGAAGGGGAGATTTTGGGGTCGCTCGTCGCGAGTCTGATTATCACAAAATCAAAAAGGCTGGCATTTAGCCAACCTTTTGATTTTGAGCGGAAAACGAGACTCGAACTCGCGACCCCAACCTTGGCAAGGTT
>CAJGDL010000079.1 GCA_904502075.1 uncultured Alistipes sp. | reverse complement strand
GGGCGAGCCCCGCTACCACATGATGGCGGCCTACTACTTGGGGCGTGTTCACCAAAATCGAGGAGATCTTCCCCGTGCGGGTGTCGCCTTTTCGCGTGCCGCGGAGCTGGCCGACTCGTTGGGCGACCATCACTTCGGAGGGCTTGCCACTCATGCCATCAGCCACATCTGCAACGAGGAGTATAACTTGAAGGAGGAGTTGCGCTATTCGCAACGCTCCTACGAACATTTTCTGCAAACGGGTAACGAGCCCAGGATTCGTTACGCCCTTCGCGATCTGGCCGATGCCTACTACAACAACAACGCCTTGGCGGAGGCCGCCCGCCTCTATGAGGCACTGATCGAGCGCGCGCGGAGCGACAGCGATACGCTCTACCTGGCCGAGGGGATGGTGGGTTTGGCTTCGGTGCGTCTGCACCAGGAGCGGGTCACCGAGGCCAGGAGCCTCTTCGAGCGTGTGCGGTGCGATTTCGGCTATCCTCCGACGGTGGATTGGCTCACCGACTACGCTTTTGCCTGCGCCCTGGAGGGGGACGCGGAGTCGGCGGCCCGCTGGATGGAGGAGGCGGGAAGTTCGGCCTCGGATCTGAGAGAGCGGATGCGTGTGGCCTATCGCCAATACCAAATCGATACCCTGCAGGGTCGTCTTCGCGAGGCATTCGAGGGCTACAAGTTGATTGCCTCGGTGCAGGACTCGATTGCCCGCTCGGTGTTGGAGCAGTCGGCCCTCTCGGCCCGCAGCGACCATTTCCGAAGCGAGATGTTGGAGACCACGCTGCGCCTGGAGCGCCAGACCATCCGCATCTGGGGTTGTGGCATCGCTTTGGTCTTCGGATTGATCTTGGTGGCCGGGTGGCTCTATGAACGCAACCGTCGGCGCAGTCAGATGATCGAGGAGTATATGGCTCGGATTGCCGCGATGAACGAGCGGCTTTTGGGTCGCGAGGCGGAGCTCACGGAGCTCGGACAGCGTGTCTCGTCCCTCTTCAAGGCGCGTTTCGAGCCGTTGAACCGCCTGGCCGAGACCTACTATGCCCACCTCAACTCCCCGAAGGAGCAGGAGCGCATCTTCCTGCGGGTCAAGGAGGATTTCGCCCGGCTCGGTGAGGCCGAATATGTCGGAAGCGACTTGGAACCCCTGATCAACGAGTCGTTTGAGGGGTTGATGGCCCGTTTTCGTGCGCAACTGCCCTACTTGCGCGAGGAGGAGTATCGCCTGGCCTGCTACCTGATCGTCGGCTTCACCTACCCCTCGATCAGCCTCTTTTTGGGGCGGCGGGTCTCGACCCTCTATACGCGAGTGAGCCGCCTTCGCGAGCAGGTGCTCCTCTCCGAGGCCCCCGACAAAGAGGAATTTTTGTCCCATCTCACCAAGAGCTGATCCGAAGCCTTGCGAGTTTTCAGAAAAAAGCCTAAATTTGTATAACGAAAATAGATTTCCGTTTGACACCATGAAAAAGATCCTTTATCTCCTGATCCTTTTGACCCTCGCCGGGGCGACGAGTTGTGATTCTATCTTCCTGAAAAAGGGCAAAGGGATTGTTCGGATTGATAGTGCTAAAGACCCCGATTCCTCGGGCCCAGGGGGCGATTCGGTCTCCATCGAGGTCGAGGTCTCCGAAGGGGATCTTGTGTTCACCTTCTCGCAAGACTTCGGTTCCGTGAAGTTGATTTTGGCCACGCGCCTGAGCCAAAGCGAGGTATGGTCCACGATGCTCGATGCTTCGCAGGGTGAGGTGAGGGTGGAGATTCCCGCCACAGTCCCCTCCGGCACCTACCATCTGATTCTGGAGGATGAAGCGGGTAAAGAGCTCTACGATACCCTGGTCTATATCTCCTAAACCCATCATAAAGAGCCCTTCTCATGCAGACGATTCTTCCCATAGCCTATCTTCCGTCAGTGGCCTATATGGCCCGCCTCTTGCAGGAGCCCTGCACGATCGACCTCCACGAGCACTTCATCAAGCGTTCGGAGCGTAATCGCGCCCGCATCCTGACGGCCAACGGAGTGATGGATCTTACGGCCCATGTGCAGCACGGGAATCGGCCCCACACCCCCGTCTGCGACCTGCGGCTCGACTACTCGAAGCGTTGGCAACACCAGCACGCCACGGCCCTTCGATCGGCCTACAAAGCCTCGCCCTGCTTCGACTTCTATTGGGATTCGTTGGCCCCCTTTTACGAACGCAAGTGGGAGTTTTTGGTGGACTACAACCTCGAACTTACGGCCCTGTTGTTGAAGATGCTGGGGGCTTCGGATCGGATGCCGCGCCTCTCGACGGCCTATGTGGAGGCCGAGGCCGCGGATCACGATCTGCGCCCCAAAAAGAGCGAGGGCCCGACCTTCGTGGCCGAGCCCTATGTGCAGGTCTTTTCAGACCGCTTTCCCTTTGAGCCTAATTTATCGGTGGTAGACCTCCTATTTGCAGAGGGGCCATCAGCTGCGGCTCTTTTAGCTCGCTGCCGCTTCTGAAGCGGAATTCGTCGCTCATCGACCCCATGTGGACTACCACGCGGTTTTCGCGAGCGGGCATAAACTCTTCGCTATAGTAGATATTCGGTGCCACCTTCTCCAGGTGCATCGTGTCTTCGTTGATGGTCATCCAAACCGAATCGGCCGTCTCGGAGGCGTAGATGTGCATGCGCTGCAGGGTGGCCGGACGCTCCTCCCAACGCTTGTCGGCCAGATGGAGCGTCTTGAGGGTGCGATTCCAACGGGCGCGATAGAGGAAGAAGGCATCCTTGCGGATCTTGCGGTCGAAGGAGAGCAATCCCGAGCCGTTCAACCCCTCGTCGCGACGTGCCGAGCCATAGTCGCTCAGCCCCTCAACCCAGTGTCCCCACAAGAGAGAGGTCGAGTCTTGGGCCAATTGGGCCAGGTAGAGTTCGTGGAAACGGCTCTGACGACGCTCGGGCAGGTCGAGGGTGTAGGGTGAAGGTTTCTCGTAGCGGTCGGGTTGCTGGTGGATGAATCCCTCGGCCGAGTAGTGGATGGCCGAGCAGAGGTGGTTCCACTTTTCGCGCATCTGGCCGATCCAAAGGCTGATATCCTCTCCGCGTCCGCGCTCCCAGCCCAACTCTTGGTGCCAAGCGATTCCGTCCGTGATGAAATTCAGGTCACCGTCCTGATTGCTGGTGGCCAGGGTGGGACGTGTCGGGTCGGAGGCGTGAGCCGTTTGGTTGAGTCGTTTCAGGTAGTCGGTCAGCCGCTCGTCGATGATCTTCAGGTCGCAGAAGAGTCCCCAAAGCACCACTGACGGATGGTTGAAATGTTGGGCGATGATGCTGCGCAGGAGTTCGATGCCCTGCTCCTCGAAGGCGGGCGAGGCGCAGTAGTTCAGATCCGAGAGGTAGTTTGTGCGCAGGAAGGGGAGGTCGATGCGGGCCAAAAGTCCCAACCGGTCGCACTGCTCATAGAGGTAGGGGGCATGGGGTCCCTCGGGCGAGAAGAGGGCGTTGGCTCCCACCTCCTGCAGGAGTTCGATGTCGCGGTCGATCTCCTCTTGGCCCAGCAGCGAGGCGCATGCCGGGTGGTCGTAGGCCAGGGAGAGGGCGCGCAATTCGGTGCGTTTGCCGTTGATGCGCAACCCACCGCCGGCGGTGAGCGCGATGCGGCGCAGACCCGTGGTTACGGCCACCGTGTCGTGGCTCTCGCCGCTCGAAATCGAGGCCTCGAAGCGATAGAGCGTGGGGCTCTCGGGCGACCAGGCTTTCGGATTCAGGATGGCGAAGGGGATCTGTATGGGTTGCTTGTAGTCGTAGTTGCTCTTCAGGGTGCGGCGTTGCTCCATGCAGCAGGTGCCCGCCTCGTCATAGGCCTTCAGTACTACCGAAACACTTTGGGGCGAGGGTACCGAGAGGTGCAATACGGCGTGGCCTTCGGCGCGCTCGGGATCGATCGTGTCGGTGTGGATGAAGAGACCCTCCGAGCCGTAGTAGAGAGGTGAGATGGCCGCCTGGTCGGTAACCAATAGTTCCACTTCGCGTGAGATGCCCCCGTAGCTGTTTCGCTCCGAGGCGGCCGGCATTAGGTCGTTCCGCTTGCTGTTGCTTACGGCCACCACCAACTCGTTCTTTGCGCCACGCAACACATAGTCTGTGATCTCGATCGTAAAGGCAACACCTCCTCCGCGATGCGAGGCGACAAAACAGCCGTTGACAAAGAGGTCGGCCACATTCTCCACCCCGCCGAAACGGAGGAAAAGACGTTTGCCGGCCCACTCTTTGGGGGCGTAGAGGGTGCGGAAATAGAGCCCTTGGGTGCGCAGATAGGGGTAGACTCCCGCCAGGGCATCTCCGTTCCAGGTGTGAGGAAGCGAGACATAGCGGGCGCGGTCGGCGTTGTTCTCGAAGCCGAACTGAAAGCGCCAATCCTCCGAGAGGGGGTATCGAGTACGCGCCGAGGCCGTGAGGCTCACCAGCGCAAAAAGAACAAACAGAACTCTCTTCATCCTATTTTTGTGTCGATTTGTAATTCGGTGACTTTAGAGCCAAGCGCCGTTCGAGGCAACCTCTTCGCGGCAGATGATGGCCAAGGGGCGGATCACCGTTGTGTCGCCGATCGAGGTCTTGAGCATCAGGCGCGAAGAACCCGTCTTGCCGCAGAGTACCTTCAGGTCGCCTCCGGCAATCGTGTAGCTGAAATCAATCTCGTTGACCGCCTCTTCGTGGTCTACCACCTCTACCCAGAAGGTTGAGGTGAGGGCCTCGCCGCCGAAGATTGTCTGTAACGGAAGGGTGCTCTCCACATCGCGGGCTACCGTTACCACGGGGGTACCCTCTACCAGCATCAACATGCGGAAGGCATCCACCAGGCCGCCACCCATCTTGTTGCGGTAGGTGGAGAGGTTGAGTACCACCTCGTTATAGGTCTCATAGTCGTAGTTGAAGCCCTCGGTGCTCTTCACCCCCTGAAGGTAGGAGTCGATTTCGCGCGTGGAGCTTAAGAGCATCTCGCGGAACTCCTCGGTGGAGAATTGCTTGCCGAGGTCGGCAGCATAGGAGAGCCCCAGAGCCGCTACGCCCGAGACATGGGGGCAGGCCATCGAGGTACCCTCCATGTAGCCGTATTGTACATTGTCGGTCGAGGCTGATCCGATGATGGTGCTGTAGACACCTCCGGCTTGATTGAAGTTGTAGATATCACCTCCCGGGGCCGAGATATCGACCCAGGTTCCGTAGCAGGTGTATCCGCCCGGTGTGTAGTCGGGGCCGATGGCTGCCACGGCGATCACCGGATCGAAGCACCCGGGGACTAACATCTTGTCCTTGACCAACATACCGCCATAGGTGCTGTTGCCATCGTTGCCGGCTGCAAAGATCACCAAACCGCCGTCGATGGGGGCATTCGTGCGCTTGCGTTCGATGAAGTACTCGATGGCCTCCTTCTCGTAGGGGAAGTGGCGCAGCCAATCCTTCTCGCTGAGGCTCGGGTCGTAGCCGAACGAGCACTGGGCGATCAAGGCTCCGCGGTTGGCGGCCCAGATCATGGCCTGCGCGGCCGCTTCGTCCACCTGCACTTCGGCTCCCTTCTTGTTGTAGAAGATCTGACACGACATGATCTTCACCCCTCCAAAGTCGCCATGGCCGCCGGCAATGCCGCATACGCCAATGCCATTGCCATTCACGGCGGCCACCGTACCGGCCACATGGGTGCCGTGCGAGGGGGTGTCGCCATACATGTCCACATAGTTCCAGTCGAGTTTGCTCGGTTCCTCCTCCAGGGTGCAGAAGTTGGCACCATGCTTGTATTTCGGATCTCCGTCGATCTCGTTTATCCACATGTTCTTCTCCAGGTCGGGGTGGGTGGCTTGTACCGGTTCGTCGATCACCGCTACTACGATATCCTTGTTGCCGGTGCAGAGCTTCCAGGCGGCAAAGAGGTTGATGTCGGCACCCTCGCGGGATCCGCTCATCGTGCCGCGGTTGTGGTAGTGCCACTGCAATCGCAACTCGTTGTCGTTCATCGGATAAGTGAATTCTTCCTCCTCGGGGTCGTTTTGTGAGGTGGCGCTCCCCAAGGGGTGGGGTATTTGTTGCGGGCGACGCGGGCTGTGCATATACTCCACCACCGAGATCTCGTCGGCCTGGGCCAAGGCGAGGGCGGCGCGGTGCAGGTCGGTCTCCTTGTCGAACGAAACCTTATACCAAAGGTGAAGCCCTGCGGCGCGCAGATCCTCCTCGAAGGCGGGGTCGCGGAACATCCGCTTGAAGGTATTGGCCTCGATGGCATCCAGGCCGCAGTCGATCCCCTCCACGCCCGAGCGGGTGTAGCCCGAGCGGGTTTGCGAGGCCTCGATCGTAGCCACCATCTCGGGGCAGACCTTCACGGCCAGCGATCCGGCCGAAGCTCCGGTTGGAGTCAGCAGAATCTTCTTTTCGAGCGAGGAGATCGGGTCTGAGGGAAGGGTCTCCCCCTCAAAATCTTGGGTACAACCCATGGGGAGTAGTCCCCCAAGGGCAATAAGGAGCATCCAGGTGTGGCGAAAAATATTTTTCATCGTGCTATGTATTTTACTTTGGGTACAAATATAGCCATTTTTTTTCTGATTCCTCCTTTTTTTGTATCTTTGCCATCGGAATGTCGTTTTTTGAATCCGATAACGGCTTTGCGATCAAGACGGTTGAGGAGATTTATCCCTTCTGCCGAAGCAAAAGAAAACAATAACCAATTAAACAATAAAAGCGTATGTTTAAGATTGATTCCTACGATTTCAGTGGAAAGCGTGCGATTATTCGCGTTGATTTCAATGTACCCCTCAACGCCGAGGGTCAGGTAACCGATGACACCCGCATCCGTGCCGCCATCCCCACCATCAAGAAGGTGTTGGAGAAGGGTGGTTCGGTGATTCTGATGTCCCACCTGGGTCGCCCGAAGAAGAATCCCGATCCCAAATATTCGTTGGAGCAGATCATCCCCGCCATTGAGGCGCGCTTAGGGGTGAAGATCCTCTTTGCCGGTGACTGCATGGGCGAGAAGGCGGCCGAGATGGCCAAGAACCTCCAGCCCGGCGAGGTGATGTTGCTCGAGAACCTCCGTTTCTATGCCGAGGAGGAGGGCAAGCCCCGCGGTCTCGCCGAGGATGCCACCGACGAGGAGAAGAAGGCGGCCAAGAAGGCCCTGAAGGAGGGTCCTCAGAAGGAGTTTGTCAAGAAGCTCGCTTCGTATGCCGACTGCTACATTAACGATGCCTTTGGTACGGCTCACCGCGCCCACTCGTCGACGGCTCTGATTGCCGACTACTTCCCCCAGGACAAGATGTTCGGCTATGTGATGGAGAACGAGTTGAAGGCTATCGACGGTGTGATGGAGAATCCCCAGCGTCCCTTCTGCGCCATCATCGGTGGTTCGAAGGTGTCGACCAAGATCACGATCATCGAGAAGCTTCTCGAGAAGGTGGATGTGCTGATTTTGGGTGGCGGTATGACCTACACCTTCTCGGCTGCCCAGGGCGGTCAGATTGGTAAGTCGATCTGCGAGCCCGACTACTACCAGACGGCTCTCGATATCTTGAAGAAGGCTGAGGAGAAGGGTGTGAAGGTGGTTACCTCGCCCGATGCCCTGGTGTGCGATGACTTCTCGGAGAATGCCAATACGCAGACCGCTTCGGTACGCGCCATCCCCGAGGGTTGGGAGGGTGTCGACATCGCCGAGGAGGGCAAGAAGCTCTTCCACGATACGATCCTGGAGTGCAAGACCATCCTTTGGAACGGCCCCGTGGGTGTTTTCGAGATCAACAAGTTCTCGACGGGTTCGCGTGCCGTGGCCGAGGCGATTGCCGAGGCTACCTCGAAGGGTGCCTACTCGCTCATTGGCGGTGGTGACTCGGTAGCCTGCATCAACAAGTTCGGCTTGGTGGATCAGGTAAGCTATGTTTCGACCGGCGGCGGTGCCCTCTTGGAGTACATGGAGGGTAAGGAGTTGCCCGGTGTGGCTGCGATCCGCAAGTAATTTGTTGTGATAAGGGGCCATCTGCGGCCGCTAACGATAAACCCGACAATGGGACGTACCAACGTACTACCCATCGTCGGGTTTCTTCGTCGAGCGTTGCAGCTGACCCCTTCTGACAACAAATTGGGTGGAGGGGGCTACGAGTTTGTGCCCCTTCTGTGGTCGCGGCCCCAATTGAAAGGGTCGTTACGACCCCTGACAACAAATTGGGTGGAGGGGGCTACG
>CAJGDL010000078.1 GCA_904502075.1 uncultured Alistipes sp. | reverse complement strand
GTTCTTGTTTTTTCTTTGTCGGAGTCCTAAAATTTCACCGAGACATTGGCCAGTACGTGCAACGGGGCTTGCGGGAAGTAGAAGGCCTCGTCGTAGCGTTTGCCGTCATACATATAGGAGTAGCCATAGCCGTTGCTCTCGTAGGTTGCGTTGAAGAGGTTGTAGATCGTTACGCCGAAACGCACCTGCTTCAAGGCCTTGCCCCGGAGCGTGTAGCCCAGGTCGAGGTGGGTGGTGCTGTAGGCATCGAGCTTCAGCGCCTCGTTTTCGGTATTGGTGAAGAACTGCTCACTGACGTAGTTGGTGCGCAACACCGCCTCGAATCCCTTGACATGGAAGTCCAGGAAGCCTCCGGCGACCACTGCGGGGGAGTAGGAGATGGTCATCTCGCCCAGGTTTTGACCATAGGTTGGGCTTTCGGAGAGCAGATCAACATAATCGCGGATCTTGTTGCGGCTCCAGGTGGCATTGGCCCCGAGGGTAAACCACTTCGTGGCCTGCCAGGCGGCCGTAAGCTCCACACCGCAGCGATAACTCTCGGGAACATTTACATTCAGCGCATCCGAGCTGTCGTTGACCATACCCGTGTGGATCAACTGATCGCGGTAGGACATGTAGTAGAGGTTTACCCCCAACTGCAGGCGCGGAGCCGTGTAGCGATAGCCCAACTCATAGTCGTAGAGGAGCTCGGGGGAGGGGGTGGCTTCGCGATCCGACGAGAAGAGGTAGCGGTCGGTGAAGTCTGCGCGCGTTGGCTCCTTTTGAGCAATGGCAAACGAGGCGTAGAGGTTGTGTCGCTCCGAGGGGTTGTAACTGAGGCCGATGTGGGGATTCAGGAAGTGGTACTGCTTATCGACGGCAATAGGCTGCATCTCGTAGGTCGTCCAGTCGTAGTTGTCGTTCGTACCCCAGGCATGGTAATTCACAAAGCGGTACTGCAAGTCGGCAAAGAGTTGCAACTTGCGCGTGATGTCCCAATTGACCTTGGCGAAGAGGTTGGCATCGTGCTTCTCGACGTTGTTGTCGTACCAGCGTCCGGCATGCTGCTCGGGGGTCATCCCCTCCACCCAGTCGAGCGTACCCCAGTGGGGTGAGTTGTAGAAACTGTACGACCCTCCGAAGAGCAGATCGAGGCTTTTTGCCGTGTAGCTGAAGGTGGCGTTCAGACCTCCGAAGTGGTTCTCCATCTTCTTTTGGCGAATCAGGTCGGCCGTCTCGATGTCGGTGGGCAGGTTGTCGTAGCCCATCAGCCAGGCATCGTCCTTATACTGCTTGTAGTAGCCGTAGCCGTAGGTGTAGAAGCCCGTGAGGTTCATGGCCCAACGGTTGCCGAATTGGTGGCTCAGGAGCAGCTGGTTGTTCAGCTGGAGGTAGTTGTCGGTCTCGTCGTCGTGGTAGGCTACGCGCGAACCATCGGCCAGCTCATAGGGGCCATATTCGGTCGAGTATTGGCCACTTGTGTGGTAGCGACGGCCATAGAGCTCCATCTCCTCCTTCGAAACTCCGTTGTAGGTGAGGTAAGTCTTGGCCTTGCCTCCGAACGAGAGCAGCTTGACCACCGTGCGGCCGTTGTAGTAGGCCCCCTGCAGGAAGTAGGACTTCAGGTCGGTGGCTCCACGCTCCACATAGCCGTCGGATCCGATGTGGGTGAGGCGGGCATCGACCATCCAGTGATCCTTCATCAGCCCGGAAGAGAGGTGTACGGCCTGCTTTTGGGTGTTGTAGGAGCCGTAGCTCATCGAAATATCGCCCCCGAAGTCGGTATCCAGGGACGAGGTGGTCATGCTAATCGCACCGCCAAAGGCTCCTGTGCCGTGGGTCGAGGTGCCGGCACCGCGCTGTACCTGCATGTCGCCCACCGCCGAGGCCAGGTCGGGGGTGTCGTACCAATACATCGAATGTGAATCGGGGTTGTTCATTGCCACGCCGTTGATCGTTACATTCAGGCGCGTAGCATCCGTACCACGCAGACGCATCGAGGTGCCTCCAATCCCGATACCGGTCTCGTTGGTGGCTACCATTGAGGGGGTCAGGGCCAGAAGTGAGGGGATATCCAGGCCGTAGTTGTTGCGCTCGATCTCCTCTTTGGAGAGATTCGCGAAGGCTACGGGGGTCTGCTCTCCGGCGCGTGTGGCTGTCACCTCAATGGCCTGTAACTCATACAGGCGCATCGAGTCTTGATGAATTGCCGCTTGGGGTTGGTCTTTTGCTGCTTCGGCAAAGGGCGAAGGCAGGGTTGTAGCGGTGGCCACACTTCCCGTACCAACAGTCGAGAGCACCGATACCAAAAAATGAAAAATCCTTTTCATAAAGTTAATTTTTAATCATTAAGTTTAACGAAAAGGGGGTAACAATAGGTTACAATGTTGATTACGCATCCCGGTCTCGGCATTATCCGTATCCGGTACAATGGGTATAATCTCAGCCTGATAGTAAGGCACCCCTTCGAGGTTTGCAAAAGTAGCTACTCGTTTGCGAGGACAAAGGTATATAAAAAATTAGGAATTCGCAACGAAGAGTTAAGAATTTTTTTGAGGATAGTAGTTGGCCATCCTTATTCCACGTTGTGCTTGCACGAGCAATGGCAGTCGCCGTCGCCGTGGTGGCCGAGTACGGTGTGGGGAATGTGGCCGTGCGAGATGATCTGGATCGGGCAGCCGTAGTTCATCAGTTGCTCCTCGGTGATCTGGTTCGAGTGGTGGCGGTGTACGGTGCGATTCACGCAGACAATCTCCTTCACGACGCTGGTGATCGTACCCAAGTCGTGCGAGACCATCACAATTGCCATTTGGCGGTTCAGCTCCTGCAAGAGGCGGTAGAGCTCGTTCTCGAAGCGGTTGTCGACAAAGTTGGCGGGCTCGTCGAGGATCAGCAGACGGGGCTCGGCAAGGAGGGCACGACACAGAAGGGCTCGTTGCATCTGTCCGCCTGAGATCTCGCCTACGGGGCGGTTGCGCAATTCCACGATGCCGGTCATTGCGAGCAACTCCTCTACGCGCCGGCGGTCGGCCGCTGTGTAGCGACGGGTGAAGCCCCTCAGGGCTTGAAGTCCGGAGAGCACCACCTCCTCCACCGAGATCGGAAATGAGCGGTCGAAGAGGGTCTGTTGGGGCAGGTAGCCGATCAGTGGGTAGGGGGTGCGTGCACGCAATTCGGGGGCATATTCGATCTTTCCCGAGTAGGGGAGTGCTCCCAGGATTGCCTTGACAAGGGTCGTTTTGCCCCCACCATTGGGGCCGATTAACCCCAAGAAATCGTGCTCACCGATTGAGAGGTTTACCCCCTCCAGGGCACGGTAGTTGTCGTAGTTGACCGAGACGTTGTGTAGGGTGATTAGTGCCATCCGTGTTGAGTGATTAGGGGGGTAATACGCGCTATTTCTGTAAGGATATCCTCCGAGAGCGGATCGAAGGGGATGGCCTCGCCCCCTAAGTCGCGGGCGATGATCTCCACACTTGATGCCGGAAATTGGCTCTGATAAAGGATGTTGCGACATCCCGTGCGACGACCTTCGTCGATGAGTTCGGCGATGCGCTTGGCCGACGGCTCCTTGCCTTCGTGTTCGATGGCGCGCTGCTCGATGCCGTAGGCGCGGGCGTAGTAGGTGAGGGCCGGGTGGTAGATCAGAAACTCCCGTGTACCGCTATGCTCCAACTCAGCGGCCACATCGCGGTCGAGGGCCTCGATGCGAGTCTTGAGGGCTTCGTAGCGGGTGGTGTAGTGGGTGGAGTCGGGATATATCTTGAGGATTGCCTCGTAGGCATTTCGGGCGATCGTCTGCAATTCGCGGGGCGAAGTCCAGATGTGGGGGTCGATGCCGTGGCCATGGGGATGAGCGTGGTGGCCGTGTGCGCAGGAGCAACTGCCTGCCACCACCTCGATTCCTTGTGAAAGGTTCTCGATCGGGCGTTTCTCGCCGAGTTTCTCAAGCAGGTTTTGTTCGAAATCGAGCAACCCGATCCCCAAAACCAGGCGGGCACGATTGAGCTCTACCAATTGGCGTGCCGTGGGCTCGAAGGTCTCGGGCGAAGAGCCCGGGGGTACCAAAACACGAATCGGGTAGTGCTCTCCCACAATGGCCTCGACGATCCCCTTCAGCGGAAGGATCGAGACCCAAATCTCCTCCTCGTTCTCTTCGTGGGGGGTGGTGGATCGGGAGCCACAAGCCGGTAACATGGCGACCATCAGAACGAGCAACAGGCGGAGTCGAAGCCGCTCTATGAATCTTTTGGAAAAATATTTCATCGTTGGTTGTTGAATAAATTTCGGGCAAAAATACGAAATTTTCACACAAAATTTTATACTTTTGCATGGCAAAATTCAAATTCTAATTCAAATACAAATGCAACAGGTTGAACTTTGGATGGTGATTCCATTTGTGGTTATGCTGCTGACCATAGCCGTTGCTCCGCTTGTGGCGGAACACTTCTGGGAGAGCAACCGCAATAAACTCATCTTTACGCTCGCGATCTCGATTCCGACGATCGTATTGCTTTCGTTTTATGGGCTGGGGGAGAGCATCCTGCACAATATGCTCTTCGATTACATCCCCTTTATCATGTTGCTCCTTGCGCTCTTTGTCGTTACGGGCGGCATTCACATCAAGGGCGACATCACGGCTACACCGACGGTCAATACCTTTATCCTGGCCATGGGCTTTATCCTGGCCTCCTTCATGGGTACGACCGGTGCCGCCATGCTTCTGATCCGTCCTTTGTTGCAGATCAACAAGCAGCGTGCCTACAAGGTGCATACCGTACTCTTCTTTATCGCCTTGGTGGCCAACTGCGGTGGTATTCTCACCCCGCTGGGTGATCCCCCGTTGTTCCTGCTCTACCTGCGCGGAGCTCCGTTCGAGTGGTTCTCGTCGATGGCTCCCGAGTGGGCTGTGGCCGGAGGTCTGTTGCTCGCGCTCTACCTGCTTGTCGATCGTTACCTCTATAAGAAAGAGCCCGCCGAGGCCCACCTGCGCGACAAACTCGAGCAGGAGCCCATCCACATCAGTGGTGCGCGTAACTTCCTCTACTTGGGAATGATCATCCTGGCCGTGCTCTTCCTGAACCGTACCTACATCCCCGCCATGCGCGTGGAGGGGGCTCCGCTCTATGTCCGCTTCCTGCGCGACATCGTCTTGGCGGTCATCATCCTTCTCTCGCTCCTAACGACCAAGAAGGAGGTGCGCAAGGCCAACCATTTCACCTGGGAGCCGATCCTGGAGGTGGCCATCCTCTTTATCGGTATCTTTGTGACGATGACCCCTACGATGATGTACCTGAACGCACACGCCGCCGATCTGGGCCTCACGAAGCCTTGGCAGTTCTTCTACTCGGCCGGAACGCTCTCGTCGTTCCTCGATAATGCCCCCACGGCCGTCGCCTTCCACACGGTGGCCACGGGTCTGCCGCAGGTGGCCGGTGCGGAGTATGTGGCCGGAATTCCCGAGATCCTGCTGACGGCGATCTCGCTGGGAGCCGTCTTCTTCGGTGCCATGACCTATATCGGCAACGGCCCCAACTTCATGGTCAAGGCCATCGCCGAGCAGGAGGGAATCAAGATGCCGTCGTTCTTCGGCTATATGGTCAAGTTCTCGCTGGTGGTATTGCTGCCCGTCTATGTCGTTGTGCAGCTGCTCTTCCTCTAACCGAGCCGATCCCGATAACCGAAGCCCCGAATCCACTGATTCGGGGCTTTTTTGTTGGCGCTTTAGCCGTTTGGGCCCGTTTAAAGCCGGTAGGGTAGCCCCCCGAAACTTTTTATCCGAATAACCACTCCCCCAATCTGCGAAGAACAAATTTTTCTCTCAAGAGCTAATCCCCTTGTGAAAAAATTTTGTTTTTCGGAACTTTGCATCCGAAAAAAGAGTCGACAATACCCCATGAGTGTTGCTTTTTGCGAAAACTTTTTCTATTTTTGTGGTGTCGTCTGCGATGGGCGGCAACATAATTTTAGTGAAAGTGTTTCGCTAATCCTTGACGATAAAATTTGGCGATTTTAAGAGAACAAGGGAAGCAATAAACACTCAGTCACCGTGTATAGGCATGTATTCTGCATGTTCCTATTCGGTGTGGGGTATTGTTTATTTGTTCTCGGGCCACGCCAAATGCCTATCGTCAGATAAACGACCAACTCCACACTTTTCTATTTTTATGTTTTAGCAACTTGGGGACAACCCGATTGTAGCAGTGGGGTAGCCCCCCCCGTGATAACCCGCCTTTAGGGAGTTGAAAGGCAATTTGATTTGAAAAGAATAGGAACTTTTAAAATTTAATTGCTTATGAAAAACAAATTTTTCGCGGGCTATGAGTCGCCCGAAATTGAGGTGCTCGAAATGAGCGTGGAGTGTGGCTTTGCGGCTTCTCCGCAGTTGGAAGACCCTGAAGAGAATTCGGATCAACCTTGGTAATCTTAAAAAAGTGGACTTATGAAAAAGATTTTGTCTTTCTTTGCATTGCCAATACTCTTGGCAGGGTGCGCAGATTATCAGGAAAATGATCTGCCTATCACAACTAATAACAAGGGCCCCATTTTTCACGCTTCAGTTGAAACTCAGCAGGATGCAAGTCGAACCTATTTGGAAGAGGGTAAATATATGCGTTGGCATGCCGATGACGAAATTGCGATCTTCAATGGGTCTACCCAATTGCGTCAATACCAATTTATGGGAGAGTCGGGCGATCCCGAAGGTGATTTCGAACAAATAGCATCTATAGGGACTATAGGAAATTCTCTCGATTGCAACTATGCCCTCTATCCCTATGCCGAGGATGTTACTATCTTGAGTGGTGGGGTAATCACATTCACCCTTTCTGAAACTCAACTCCACCCCTCGGCTGTTGAGGAATCAACTCCCGGATTTGTGGCAAGTACTGAGCCCTATGAGGAGGTGATTGTCACTTGGAGTCGCTCGCAGATTAACAAATCGGGCAACACCTTTGCTCCGGGTACAAATCCTATGATGGCGACTACAAAATCGAAAGAGGATTTGGAACTCAAATTCAAAAATTTGTGTGGCTATCTCAAACTGAAACTCTATGGTGATGATGTAACGGTGCAGAGCATCACTCTTTCGGGAAATAACGGCGAACCTCTTGCCGGATTGGCCACGGCAACCATGAATAATGGGGAAGCACCGACCCTTGCGATGGGGCAGGATGCAGGCACTTTGCTGACACTTGATTGTGGCGATGGGGTAACACTGAGTACCGACTCTGCTAATCCCACCGAGTTTTTGTTCGTGGTACCCTCACAAACTTTTACCAAAGGCTTAACCATTACGGTTACAGACACCGAGGGGAAAACTTTTGTCAAGAGTACCTCGAATCAAGTGGTTATCGATCGCAATGTAATTCAGCCGATGAGTGCTCTGCAGATTCATACTGCTTCGGAAAACATGAAGATTTACTATACTGCCACATCGAAAGTTACGCCTTATTCCTCATCTGCATTTGGAGCAAATATCATTAGTAATGAATTTAATCTCCATACGAATATAGGTGTGATTACCTTTGATGGTCCGGTGACTTCGATTGGAAATTCTGCATTCTACAGACGCACCGGCCTGACAAGCATAACTATTCCTGATAGCGTGACTTCGATTGGACGGTATGCATTCGAGTATTGCACCGGCTTGATAAGCATTACTATTCCCGATAGCGTGACTTCGATTGGAATTTATGCATTCAAAAATTGCACCGGCCTGACGAGTGTAACGATTCCCGATAGCGTGACTTCGATTGAAGGTTCTGCATTCGCGTATTGCACCGGCCTGACAAGTGTAACTGTCCCCGATAGCGTTACTTCGATTGGAGATTCTGCATTCGCGTATTGCACCGGCCTGACGAGTGTAACCATTGGCAATGGCGTGACTTCGATTGGAAGAAATGCATTCTACAGATGCACCGGCCTGACTGCATTCTATGGCAAATTTGCATCGGAAGATAATCGTTGCCTGATTGTAGATGGGGCACTAAATTCATTTGCTCCTTCCGGATTAACCGAATACGCCATTCCCGATAGTGTGACTTCGATTGGAGGTTCTGCATTCGCGTATTGCACCGGCTTGACGAGTGTAACCATTGGCAATGGCGTGACTTCGATTGGAGGTTCTGCATTCGCGTATTGCACCGGCTTGACGAGTGTAACCATTGGCAATGGCGTGACTTCGATTGGAGGTTCTGCAT
>CAJGDL010000077.1 GCA_904502075.1 uncultured Alistipes sp. | reverse complement strand
CGCAGCAAGCCCCGGAAGGGTTGTACTTAAGGTACTACCCTTTCGGGGCGAGCAAGGCAAGGTGAAATATGCCCTATAAAATCAAAAATTAAAGGCCGAGTTGAGCTTTTACTGCATCAAAGATATCAGGCATCTGAGCGGGATCGAAGTAGATCAGCGATGCGGTCTCGAAGATGGCGGTATAGCCACCGGCCTGAGCCACAGCATTGATGGCACTCATCGCCTTCTCCTGGATGGGGCGCATCAACTCTGCCTGCTTGAACTGAATCTCCTGCTGGGCCGAACGCTGGTACTCCTCCATGCGGGCCGAAAGATCCTGAATTTCCTTGTACTTGAGCTGCTTCATCGACTCCGAGAGGGTAGCTTCGTTCTTCTGCAGTTCGGCCACCATGTTGTTGATCTCCACCTGCATGGTCTCGTAGGTGTCGCTCAAATCCTTCACAAAGGCCTCGAGGTTGGTCTGTGCCTCCTTAGCCTCGGGCATAGCGGTGATTACGGCATTCGTGTCAATACGGCCGAATTTCTGTGCAAAGAGCGACTGGGCGCCCAGCATCATAGCGACCGCAAGGGTCAGTTTCAGTAAGTTTTTCATCTTTTTATTAGGTTAATTTTGTTTGTTTTCACTCTACTTCAGGCGGTCGATCACGGCCTGGGTCTTATCCACCTGCTCGGAGCGGTAGATCAAGGTCGGGTTCGAGGCCGAGTCGATCACCAGGTCGTAACCTGCCTCGCGGGCATAACTCTCGATGGCCGAGAAGACTCGCTTCTGAATGGGCTGAATCAACTCCACGCGGCGCTGCATGAGCGACCCCTCGTTTCCGAAGATCGACTCCTGGAACTGAATGGCCTGCTGCTCGCGCTGAAGAATCTCGTTCTCCTGGGCCTGCTGCTGCGCCGGGGTCATCGAGTTCTTCACGCGCATATAACGGTTGTAGAGGCTCTCCACCTCGGCAAACTTCTCATCCACGCGCTTCTGCTCGGCCTTAGCCAACTCATCGAGGGTGGTGAGCGCCTCCGTATAGTCGGCCTGCGACTTGAAGATCTTCTCGCTATCGACCACCATGTAATTTTGGGCATATCCGGCAAAGGCTACCAGCGCCCATATCCACGATAAAAATACCTTTCTCATCTTCTCGTATTTTAGAGGTTATCTATATAAATAACGCTCTCTAATCAAATTTGTTGCCAATGCGCACACAACGCATCGAAAAAAAGTTAGAACTGCTGTCCAAGAACGAAGTGGAACTGGCTACCACTCTTCTGGGTTTTTCCGTTGGCCGGATCGAATCCGTAACCCCAATCAATACCCAGCATACCCACTACCGGGAGGTAGAGGCGGACACCGAAACCGGCCGAACGCTTGATGTTGAAGGGGGAGAACTTGCGCCACGACTCGAAGCCGTTACCCCCCTCAAGAAAGCCCAGCACATAGATCTGCGAAGAGGGCTTCAGAATGATCGGGTAGCGAAGCTCCACCGTATATTTATTATAGGCGTTCGAGTAGTAGTCGCCCACGGGATCGAGGGCTCCGTCCTCATAACCGCGCATGGCAATCACATCGATACCGTAGATATTATAGCCCGACATACCATCGCCTCCGACCTGGAAACGCTCGAAGGGCGAGAGTTTGTGTTTGTTGTAGTTACCCAGGTAACCCATCTCGGCCTTGGTCATCAAGACCAATTTCTGGTCGTTGGTCAATGGCAGGAACCACTGCGCCTTGAGCTGCCACTTGTGGAACTCGATCCACTTGTAACGCTCCGTATCGGACATCGTCTGATCCTCGTAGTTCTTTCCGTCCCACAACGAGAAGGGCGGGGTGAGCTGTACCGAGATGCTGAAATCGGAGCCTCGACGCGGGTAGGTGGGCTGATCCACCGAACTACGCGCGAAGACGAGCTTCAGCGAGAGGGTGTTGGAGGTACCATTCGACATCACAAACGAAGACCAATCCTTCAGGTCGTAACGCTGGTAGCCCAACTCGCCATAGAAGGTGAAGTAGGGGTCGGGCCAAGCAAGGCGCGTACCCAAACCAACAGCAACACCCGTCGAACGGAAGTGGCGCGTCGCATTCTGCCAAATGTAGTAGGCATCGTTCTGTTCCGACCAATAGGCCGAGATGGTGAACGAATTGGGCTTGCGGCCACCCAACCAGGGGTCGGTGAAGCTGGCCGAAACAGCCTTATAGTAGGTACCGTTGGTCTGAGCCGAGATCGAGAGGCGTTGATTCTGTCCCATCGGGTAGGGTCGCCAAGCCCCCTTCTTGAAGAAGTTGCGCACCGAGAGGTTGTTAAGCGTGATGCCGACCGATCCCACAAAGGTACCGGAACCCCAACCACCGGCCACATTAAACTGGTCGCTGGCCTGCTCCTCGAGGGGCCAATTGATGTTCACCAAGTTGTTCGACACGGGCTTGATGTCGGGCATGATGGCCTCGGGGTTGAAGTGGCCCATGGCGTTGAGCGTGCGGATGGTCTGCATCAACATCGAGCGGTCGTACAACTCTCCCGGACGGGTATAGATCTCACGGCGAATCACCTCATCATCGACACGCATATTACCCGAGATACCTACCTCGTTGATAGTAAACTGCTTTCCCTCAAAAATTTTGATTGTCAAGTCGATTGAATCGGGACCGATTACCTCCTCATCGGGGTCGATCTGCGACATCAAGTAACCCTGGTTTTGGTAGAGGGTCGAGACCGAAAGCTCGTCGGGATTGGTCTCCTTGCCGATACCCAATCGTTTGTGCATCGACTTCTTGTCGTAGACATCGCCCTTCTGCACACTAAAGATGCGCTCCAGGTGTTCGGTCGTATAGACCGAGTTTCCAAGCCACGAAACATTACGGATATAGAACTTGTTGCCCTCGATCAGATCGACATGCAGTCCGATGCGTTTTTCGTTGATCACATAGAGCGAGTCATCAAGGATCGTGGCGTTGCGGTAGCCCTTCGAGTTATAGAAGTCCAACAAGAGCTCCTTGTCCTCCTCAAACTCCTTCTCGTTGAACTTGGTTCCGTGGAAGATATTGATGCTCTTCTGGTGGGTCTTCTTGAAGGTGCGACGCAGACGCTTCTCCGGGAAGGATTCGTTGCCCGAGAAGGTGATACGACCGATCTTTACGCGCTCCTTCTTGTCGATCTCGAAGGTGACATTCACCGCACGAACTCGCGCCGAATCGTTCTCAATGCGCACATCCACCTCCGTATTACGAAAACCCTTCTCGGCAAAATGGGCCTTGATGAGTTTCTTATTCTTGTCGATCACATAGTCCGAGAGTTCCGTACCACGACGCAACTTCAGCTTCTCCAAAAGATCCTTCTGCTTACTCTTCGACACCCCCTCAAAATTCCAGCTGTTTACCAGCGGACGCTCCTCGAGGAAGAGTTCCAAATCGACACTGTCGCCCAAAATCGTGGCACCCACCTTCACATCGGCATAGTAACGCTGATTCCACAGGCGCGTGATGGCATTCGAGATGTAGCTGCCCGGCAAGTAGAGCGAATCCCCCGGCACCAAGCCCGCCGATGCTCGAATCAGGTCGTGGTTCAGGTACTTGACCCCGTGGACATTCACCTTGCGAATGTAGTAGAGTTTGGGGGCCGTTGTCGACTTCAACACCGGAGCATCCTCCGGGAAGGCCACCTGTGTCGTGTCGGCCGGCAACTGCTCCTCGCTCTGCTGCGCCCGAACAAGGGGCACCGTACAGAGGAGCAACACCAAAACCGTTATTGTTTTAAAAAACCTCATGGATCTTTGATTCTCTATTTCTTTGACTCCGTTTTTACCAGCCCGAAACGGCGATCTCGCCCGGCATAAACCTCCAAGGCTCGCTCAAACTCCTGCTCCGTAAAGTCAGGCCACAAGACCTCGGGGAAGTAGAACTCCGAATAGGAGGCCTGCCAAAGCAAGAAATTGCTCAGACGACACTCCCCGCTCGTGCGAATGATCAGGTCGGGATCGGGACAAAAATGGGTATAAAGCGACTCCGACACCGCCTTCTCGTCAATCTCTCCGGGCTGCAGTTCACCACGCGCCACACGCTCGGCCAAAAGTTGCGTGGCCCGCACCAATTCGCTACGCGAGGAGTAATTTAGGGCCAAAATGAGCGTAAGTTTCTCTTCGGTTGAGGTCTCCTGTTCGATCAGAGCCAGGTGTTGCTGCACCTTCTCCGAGAAACGGCTGCGATCTCCGATCATGCGAACACGCACCCCCTGCCTCTTCAATTCGGGGGTTTCGTCGATGATGCTGCGGCAGAGGATCTCCATCAAGGCCGACACCTCCTCGGCAGGACGGCCCCAATTTTCAGTCGAAAAGGCATAGAGAGTCAAATACTCCACACCGTTTTTCACGGCAGCCTTCACCACACGGCGAACCGACTCAACACCCTGCATATGACCGACATAACGCTCCTCACCACGGTTCTCGGCCCAACGGCCGTTTCCATCCATGATGATCGCTACATGACGCGGGATCTTCTTCTCTACGCTCATTTTTCCTTAATATTAAGGTGCAAATATAGGTTATTTTAATTCAAAATGCAAAATTCAAAATTCAAAATTCAAAATTAGGCTTATGCGCGAATATTCCCCGAGGGCATTCCGGTGCGTAAGCAAAATTCCGAACCACAACCTCCTACTCACTTCTAACTCCTCACATCCACGCCCCAAAGCAATTTTTTTCGTAACGTATCGTAGAAAGAGTTATTGCGTGGCACCCCCAAAAAAATGTGCTGCGCGGCTTTGCGAATCTGCAACTCCGCCCCCTCTCGCAAGCGGTAGGTACGGTTGTCGAGCGAGAGGATCGCCCCCTCGTCACGAGCATGCAGACGCAGCGAGACGACACTCGAATCGGGAATCACCACCGGGCGCATCGTCAGGTTGTGCGGGGCCAGCGGTGAGAGGATGAAACAGGCACACGAAGGGGCCACCACAGGGCCTCCCGCACTCAGCGAGTAGGCCGTGGAACCCGTTGGGGTAGAGAGTAATACGCCATCGCCATGATAGGTGGCCACCATCTGTCCGTCGACATAGGCCTCCACCGAGATCATCCCCGCCCCGCGACGCTGTATAGCAATCTCGTTCAGGGCCGGCTCCTCGTGCTCGCCACCCGAAAATTCACCCTCAATCTCCAGCAGGCTGCGCGGCTCCACACGCAACTCCTGCTCGGCTATTTGCTGAAAAAGTTCCTCGATTCCCTCCGAGGCCACCGTCGTGAGAAAACCCAAGCGGCCCGAGTTGATCCCCACCACCGGAATCGGGGCACCACCCAAGCGACGCGCCCCCTCCAACAAGGTTCCGTCGCCACCCAGGCAGACCATCACACACGCCTCGGCCGAACCCTCGTAACGCCCGGCATAGGTAGTCGGCTTTTCAGCGCAACTCTCCGCGCATAGTCCGCCCTCCCCGAGGGTGGAGAGCACCGAAGCCAAAACCTCCGAAAACTCCTCATTGACGGCATAGTCAAAGCCATGCCGCCGGATCGAATCGACGACTCTTCGGAGCTCCGAAGGGTCGTGTAAGGTATCTTTGCGTGAAAAAAGTAGGATTTTCATCGTTGCCGTTTGCAAAATTTTTGTAACTTTACCGCAAATATAATGATTTTATGACGAAATTAAGTGTAAACATCAATAAAATTGCCGTAGTACGCAACTCGCGCGGCGGCAATCGCCCGAATGTCCTTCAGGCGGCCCTCGATATCGAGCGTTTCGGCGCAGACGGCATCACGGTTCATCCGCGACCCGACCAGCGACACATTCGCTATGCGGATGTGCGCGAACTGAAGCCTCGTCTGTCGACCGAATTCAACATCGAGGGGAATCCCATCCCTTCGTTCGTTGAGTTGGTACTCGAAGCCTGCCCCGCCCAGGTAACCCTGGTTCCCGACGGACCCGATGTCCTCACCTCGAATGCCGGCTGGGACACGCTGCGCCACCGCGACTTCCTGAAGGAGGTGGCCGACCGCTTCCACGAAAAGGGAATCCGTGTCTCGATCTTCGTGGATCCCGATCCCGAGATGGTACGCGGGGCCGTTGCGTGTGGTGCCGACCGCGTGGAGCTCTACACCGAGGCCTATGCCCGAAACTACGCCACGGATCGTGAAGCAGCCATCGCCCCCTATCTCTGGGCAGCCGAGGCGGCCCGCGACTGCGGCTTGGGGCTCAATGCCGGTCACGACCTGGATTTGGAGAACCTGGCCTACTTCTCGAAGCGCATTCCCTGGCTCGATGAGGTCTCGATCGGCCACGCCCTGATCAGCGACGCCCTCTACCTCGGACTGGAGGAGACCGTGGCCCGCTACCAAAAGTGCCTTGTCAAATAATTGCAGAGGCCGATGAGCGAGATCAAAGCCCTCAACCGAAAAATCTTCCACCAAATCGGAGCCCTTGCCGACCGCATGGGGGTAGAAGCCTATGTGGTGGGAGGCTATGTGCGCGATTACTACCTGCACCGTCCCTCGACCGATATTGATGTGGTGGTCGTGGGTAGCGGGATCGAACTGGCCGAGGCCTTGGGGCGCGAACTCAAGACACGCGTCTCGGTCTTCAAGACCTTCGGTACCGCGATGCTGCGTGCCGAGGGGGTAGAGGTGGAGTTTGTCGGAGCCCGCAAGGAGAGCTACACGCAGGATTCGCGCAAGCCGATCGTCGAAGCCGGAACGCTCCACGACGACCAACTCCGCCGCGATTTTACGATCAACGCCCTGGCCTGGTGCCTCAACGAAGCCCGCTTCGGAGAGTTGGTCGACCCCTTCGAAGGGATGTACGACATGGAGGATTGCATCATCCGCACCCCCTGCGACCCCGACATCACCTTCTCGGACGACCCCCTGCGCATGATGCGCGCCATCCGCTTTGCCACCCAACTGGGATTCGACATCGAGGACGAGACCTTTGAGGCGATTCGTCGCAACCGCGAGCGCATCCGCATCGTCTCGCGCGAAAGGATCGCCACCGAACTGAATAAAATCGTCCTCTCGCCCCGCCCCTCGATCGGCTTCGAACTTTTGGAGCTGACGGGCCTTTTGGAGTTGATCTTCCCCGAAATGCACCGCCTGAAGGGGGTCGAGAAGCGCGGACAACACGCCCACAAAGACAACTTCGAACACACGCTCAAGGTGTTGGACAATGTGGCCAAGCGATCCGACGACCTGTGGCTTAGGTGGGCCGCCGTGCTGCACGACATCGCCAAGCCCCAATGCAAGGGCTACGACCCGAAGATCGGCTTCTCGTTCCACGGCCACGAGGTGGCCGGCTCGAAGATGGTACCCGGAATCTTCCGCGCACTGAAACTCCCGCTCAACGAGCACATGAAATTTGTCCAAAAACTCGTCTTCCTGCACCTAAGACCCATCATCCTCTCGGAGGATCAGGTCACCGACTCGGCCGTCAGACGCCTGCTCTTCGAGGCAGGCGACGATGTGGAGCAGCTGATGATCCTCTGCGAGGCCGACATCACCTCGGGGATTGATGCCAAGGTGAAGCGCTACCTCAAAAATTTCGAGTTGGTGCGCGCCAAGATGAAAGACCTCGAGGAGCGCGACCGCGTGCGCAACTTCCAGCCCCCGATCACGGGCGAAATCATCATGCAGACCTACGGCATCCCCCCCTGCTCGCTCATCGGCGAGATCAAGGAGGTGATCAAGGAGGCGATCCTGGAGGGCGAGATCCGCAACGACTACGACGAAGCCTACGCCCTGATGGAAAAGCTGGCCGCCGAGCGAGGGCTCAAGAAGAGTTAGAGATTAGCAATTCAAAAAACTGAAAAGATGGAAATTAAGGCACATTTCGACCATTTCAATATCAACGTCACCGACCTGGAGCGGTCGATGCGATTCTACGAAAAGGCCCTGGGGCTGAAGGAGGTAAACCGCAAGGAGGCGGCCGACGGCTCCTTTATTTTGGTCTACTTAGGCGATGGACAGACCTCGTTCCGTTTGGAGCTCACCTGGCTCCGCGACAAAGAGGGGGCCTATGAGTTGGGCGACAACGAGAGCCACCTCTGCATGCGTGTGGCAGGCGACTACGAAGCGATCCGCGCCTTCCACCGCGAAAACGGATGGATCTGCTACGAGAACCACGCCATGGGGCTCTACTTCATCAACGACCCCGACGACTATTGGATCGAAATTTTACCGGTAAAATAGGCAACCATGGAGAAAGAGATCACCAAATGTATTGAAGTATTGCGCGCCGGAGGCATCATCCTCTACCCCACCGACACGGT
>CAJGDL010000076.1 GCA_904502075.1 uncultured Alistipes sp. | reverse complement strand
TTCTCGGCCGAGCAGTAGGAGGGGGTGAAGGCTCCGTTGATGCAGAAGGTGCACCCTCCGGAGCCGAGCGAGCCGTCTCGATTCGGACAACCAAATCCGGCATCGAGCGAGAGCTTCTGCACGCGCCCTCCCAGCTGTTCGCGAAACCACGCGGCGTAGGAGCGGTAAGGCTTTTCCATCAATTCAAAATTCAAAATTCAGAATTCAAAATTAGGTTTGTTTTGAGTAGATTATTTGAAGTTTTTGGTCCTGTTGATCTATGTAAATATCCTTAACAACCAATATTTTGTATAATAAAAATAAAAAAGTAAATTTTGAATTTTGAATTTCTTTGCCTATAACCCCCACTCCGAGGCGGTGAAGCTCTCCTTCGGTGCGTTGGGAACATTGACAAAGAACTGATGGCCGGTCAGCTTCTCGAGGTCGGCGATCGACATCATCTCGCGCGAGGTAACCTTCTGGCCCTTGTGTTCGTTGCTGTGGGTGCGCACGAAGGCGGCGCACATCAGTTCGTTTTTCGCACACTTGATCACCGACTTGCCCGTATTTCCCTTCTTGGTACGCAGCACGGCGACGTAGAACATCGTGGGGCACGAAACGTCGCTGCGACCGCCGAACTCGATCTTCTTGGGCGAAGCCGAGACTCCGTAGCCGTCGGTGTACTTCTCGAAGTAGGTACCGATTACCAGGTAGGTGGTGTCGGAGCAGACCTTCTTGTCGATCCAATCCTCGAGGGTGTTCCAGCCGCCACCTCCGGTGTTGAAGCCCGAGGAGTACTGCGGGGCGATATTCGAATAGTAGAAGACCTGCTTGTTGGTGGTTGATGAGGCGGTGCGCTCGGCCGAGCCCAACATGTGGCCCTTGTTGCAGCCGCCGCCCGTGCTCTTGCTGTTGTACTGGAGGTTCGAGGGGATCTGCGGATCCTGCTTATAGGCATCGGTGCGGTTGGTCGAACCCTCGTAGGCATCGTGGCGCGGGGCGGCCACCCAGACGGGGCAGTGGTGCTTGGCCGAGAAGCAGACCGTGTAGTTGCGGGCCTTGTTGCCTCCCATCGTCACGTCGGTGATGTGGTGGGCGTAGTAGTAGTCTGAGTTCGACTCATCCTCCACGCAGAGCTCGGGCCAGGTGGTGCGGTGTACCTTTCCCTCGATCGGTTTGGCTTCGGCCTCGGTGTGGAAGCGCTTCGTATCGGAGGTGTAGAGCTCCTCGCCGATGACGGCATAGAAGTACCAGTCGTAGTCGGAATCCGACTCCAGGTTGCTCAGCGTCACGCTCTTGTTTCCGGTGGAGAGGGTAACCTTTGCCTCCTGCTCGTTGCCCGAGGGGCCGCGGTAGCAGAATCCGGCCTCGTGGATCGTCTCGCTGCCCGCGTAGTCGAAACGGCACGAGAGGGTGGCCGTGGAGGCACTGATGGCGGAGGCCGAGAGGTTCGAGAAGGTGGGGGCCTCCGGCTGGGGGTCGGGCTCCTCGTTGCCGGCCTGGTGGAGGCTTACCTGTACGTTGCTTGCCCCGGGATAGCTCAAGGTGAGGGTCGTGGAGCGGGGTTCGTCAAGGTTGGCATCGATCAACATCGAGATTGTCTCCTCCTCTACGGCATAGACATGTACCCAATCGGCCGGGGTCGAGGCCTTCAGACTACTCCCCTCCGTCGGATTCAAAATCGTGTAACCGATTGATATATCCTCCTCGGTGGCTGCGAGGTTATAGCTCCCCTGCTCGACGCGGATCGTGGGGCCCACCTGCTCGCCGGCGGCCGCCTGGGTGATCTTGATCGGTACCAGGTCGGCATCGGCATAGTAGAGGCGCAGGGTGGTCGAGCGCTCCTTGCCCGGATTGGCCTCCACGCGGAAGAGGAGACTCGAGGTCTCGGCCTTGATCTCTTCGATCCACGAAGCGGAGCATCGCCACTCGGCCTTCACCCCCTCGATGGGGTTCTCCACCGTGAAACGAATGAAGAGCTCTTGTTCTTCGCTATTCAACAGAAAGAGATCCTCCTCGATGTGCAGGACGGGCTTCGCCTTTACGCCCTCCTCTTGCTTCTCCTGCTCCTGCTTCTCGCAGGCGGTAAAGGTGGCGGGCAGCGCCAAAAGCAGCAGTCCGGCGATCCACCAACCGAAATTGTGATTTTTTTTCATCATTATCATCTTCATTTAACCTAATATGCGTTGTTATTCGCGGTTTTGGGAGTCGATCCAGATGGTGACCGGGCCGTCGTTACAGAGCCTTACGGCCATGTCGGCACCAAACTCTCCGCTCGGCACCTCTTGGCCCAGGGTTTCGGAGAGCACCTCCAAAAAGCGGTTGTAGAGCGGGCGGGCAATCGCCTCGGGGGCCGCCTTGATGTAGGAGGGGCGGTTACCCTTCTTGGTGGAGGCGTGGAGCGTGAACTGGCTCACCACCAGCACCTCTCCTCCGACCTGTTGCACATCGAGGTTCATCACCCCCTGCTCGTCGTCGAAGATTCTCAGGCGCGAGATCTTGCCTACCAACCAGGCGATGTCGGCCTCGGTGTCGGCCTCCTCGATGCCCAGCAACACCAAAATACCTTTGCCGATGGCGCCTTTGATGCGCCCTTCGATCTCGACTGAAGCCTCGGTAACACGTTGCAGTAGTACTCTCATTCCGTTTTCATTATATATTATAGTAAATCGCGGTCGTTATCGCGCACGATCCACAATTATGGGCTTTGGGGGGGCAATCGGGGTGAACTCCTTATTTAATTACCTGACCGCCTCCTCGAAAAAGGCCCAGAGGTTGTCCCCTTGGGGGGTGGGGGCCGTGATGGTCAGGGGTTCGCGGCGCACGGGGTGCTCGAACGACACCTCGCGCGAGTGGAGCGAGATCCCCCCGTCGGGGTTGGAGCGCTTGGCTCCGTATTTCAGGTCGCCCTTGATCGGGCAGCCGATCTTCGAGAGCTGGGCGCGGATCTGGTGGTGGCGGCCCGTCAGGAGCTCCACCTCCACCAGCGTATAGCGGGCCGAGGCCCCCTTGACCTCGAAGTTCAATCTACCCTCCTTGGCCTCGCCACGCGGCGTGTCGAGAGCCTTCGAGCGGTTGCTTTTGCTGTCGCGCAGGATGTAGTGGCGAAGCGACCCAGCTTCGGTGGCGGGGCGCTGCTCGGTGATGGCCCAATAGATCTTGCGGATCGAGCCCGTGCGGATCATCTCGTTGAGGCGGGCCAGGGCCTTTGAGGTCTTGGCAAAGAGTACCGCTCCGCTCACCGGACGGTCGATGCGGTGTACCACCCCGAGAAAGACCTCCCCGGGCTTTCCATCACGCGCCTTGATGAAGGCCTTGATCTCGTTTTCGAGGGCACTCTCGCCCGAAGGGTCGGGCTGTACCAAGTCGCCGCACCGCTTATTGACCACCAACAGATGGTTGTCTTCGTAAAGAATATCGTTTTCCTGAAACATGTCGAGTGATGGCAAAAAGTTCTTCTTTATGTGTTGAAGATTTTTTGGGGGGGGACCACGGGTTGGATCCCATCAAAGGATGAAGGTAAAGGGCAACAGACGTTCGGCCGAATCGACCTCGGTGATACTCTCGCGACCGCACATCAGGATGCGCATCGGGCTCTTTTGGCGGCGCTCCGTGTCGACCAGCACCTGGCGACACTGCCCACAGGGGTAGCATTCGCGCTCGTCGGGCACCGAAGCGATGGCCAGGGCCTCGATCGGGTCGGCGGCATGGCAGGCGGCGTGGTGGAACAAGAGGGTGCGCTCGGCACAGAGACCGGCGGGGTAGACCTCGCTCTCGATGTTGCTGCCCGTCAGGATGCGGCCGCTTTTGAGGCGGGCGGCCGCCCCCACATGGAAGTGCGAATAGGGGGCGTGGGCCTTTTGGGTCGCCTCGCGGGCGGCCTCCACAAGCGCACGGTCGGCCTCCGACAACGCAGCTACCGACTCGTAATGGGTGTATTCAAAACTGAATTGTTGCTTCATCTTCATCCTAGTTTTTTCAGTTCGACGCAAACCACTCCTCCCCATTGACAAAACCCTTCTTCAATTTAATAGGGGGAAAGTCGAACAAAGTTACAAAATTTTTTCTGTTTTGCCAATTTTGGGGGCCTAACCCCTCTTTTTTTGCTCTTCCGCCCCCGTTTTGATGCCCGGTTTGCAAAAAAATCGGCCGAACTCCGAAGAGCCCGACCGAAACGCATATTTACATTTTTCACACATTGCGATCCGTATGGATCGTGCGCCAACCCCGCGGATCGGCAGCCTTGAAAAAAGTGTGTATTAGGTAATGTGTTTAATTTTTTATAACAAATAGCATTCTTTCAATAGCAGGTTCATCTTTATGGCTGTTTCTATTCCATGCGATTGTGTCGAACTCCACGAGTAAAATCTTTTGGGCCATCCCCAAGATTCGATACTCTCTCTCTGCAGTCTGATCCTTGTAGTATTGCGTGAGGATAAGCGACCGACTTTCTGCATTGTACTCCCAGGTATAGGTCGAGTTTAACTCCACCTCGCGGTTAGAATACTCCTCCTCGTTATCAAATGCCGTGATAATATCGGCCTCACAGGTGCCATCAGGGAAAAAGTGGAAAATATGATGATTATAACCGACATAAATATCCCCGGCAGAGTATGAGGGGTACTTGTCCAACTCAAATCCCTGATCTCTTGGAAATAGGTCGTAGCTGGCATACTCACTCCATTTCCCTGCTATCAGGAATTCGGGTGCTGTTTCGAGATTGTAATTTTTGGTCAGCCCAACCAAGGTTTCAAACGCATGATGCATATAATTGATATCCGTCCAATCTCCGTCAAAAGCAGTGACATCACACCCCTCTATTCCCTCCAGGTAAGCCGACAATTTATCTTCACTAGAAACCTCGGGCATTATAATTTCATCGCTATTTTCTGTTGATGAGCATGAATAAACAACGAATAAGAAGATCGCTGTCGTTAAAATTTTAAAAACATTTTTCATAATTCTACATCTTTTGTTAATAAAATTATTGTTACACCTTGACGGTGATGGTGTTCGGGAGGGTGGTGTTCGAGGCCCTTTTTCGACCTTTCTCTACTGCAAATTTACGCAATAAAAAAGCCGCTTCCAAATTTTCGGCCGAAAAAAATCTTACAAGATCACGAAAATGGGGTCTGATTTTCAATGGGTTACAAAGGTGTCCCAAAGAAAAATCTTACAGAACAAAAATTTACGCATTGACACTTGGAATTTTGCAGTGCAAAATGCAGAATTCAAGATCCCCACGGTCGCTCGCGCTCCCTCGGGATGACGCAGCGCGGCCTTGGGATGGTGTGCACCTCGTGGGAGATGGCCACGTCGCCTTTGGTTCGTCTCAGTGTCCAAATCACCGTGCGGAGGGATAAAAAAGGAGAATCTGTCGGGCTTTTTGTGTGATTTTCCAAAAAATGATTATCTTTGTTCTTTAGTATAGCAATGAAGACCAAAACCACTTGAATAGAATCTCCCGGCAACGATAAACTTGTTTACTAACTTAAAGAACATCCTATAATATGAAAAAGACTTTGTTGGCCCTTGTGGCCCTGTTTATGCTCCTGCCGGCCATGGCCGATGAGGGCATGTGGCTCCCGAGCCTGATTTCGTCGCGCGTGAAGGATATGCGCGCCAAAGGTTTCAAACTCTCGGCCGAGGATATCTACTCGGTCAATAAGGCTTCGCTCAAGGATGCCGTGGTACTCTTCGGCGGCTTCTGCACCGGTGAGATCGTCTCCGAGAAGGGCCTTGTGATCACGAACCACCACTGCGGATTCGATGCCATTCAGAGCCACTCTACCGTGGAGCACGACTACCTGACCTACGGCTTTTGGGCCATGTCGAGCGAGGAGGAGTTGCCCAATCCCGGACTCTTTGTCCGCATCTTGGTCCGCATGGAGGATGTGACGGAGCGCCTGGCTGCCGGCGAGACAGCCGATGAGATCATCCGCAAGGCGCAGGCTGAGGGGCGCAACTACCGCGCCTCGATCGAGCAGATGTACTACGGCAACCAGCAGTTCCTCTTCCTCTACCAGCAGTTCGACGACGTGCGCCTGGTGGGTACGCCCCCCTCGTCGATCGGTAAGTTTGGTGGCGACACCGACAACTGGATCTGGCCGCGCCACACGGGCGACTTCTCGGTCTTCCGCATCTATGCCGACAAGGATAACCAGCCCGCTGCCTACTCCAAGGAGAATGTCCCCTACCGTCCGAAGCGCCACTTCAAGGTCTCGACCAAGGGGATCGAGGAGGGCGACTTCACGATGATCTACGGCTTCCCGGGCAATACGCAGCAGTACATCACCTCGACGGCGGTGAGGTATGTGCAGTATGACTCCGACCCGATGAAGATCGACCTGCGCACGCGCCGTCTCGACATCATCCGCGCCGCCTCGGAGGCCGACCCCAAGATCCGCATCCAGTACGCCTCGAAGTATGCCAACATCGCCAACGCCTGGAAGAAGTGGCAGGGCGAGGTGCTGGGTCTCGAGCGCCTGAACACGATAGCCGCCAAGGAGGCCTATGAGGCCGATTTCCAGCGTTGGGCCGCCGACAAACCCGAGTATGCCCACCTGCTCGATTCGATGTACACGGCCTATGAGCAGACGGCCGACTGGTATTGGCTCGAGGAGCTCAAGAACGAGTCGGTGCGTACCATCGAGTTGGCCCTGGTTGCCGCCGATGTAGCTCGCGAGGTCAATCCTGCCACCAGCCCCTCGGTGCGCAATGTGATGCGCCAGGGTGGCTTCCGCGACCTCTTCTACAAGGACTACGATGTAAATGTGGATAAGCAGCTGACGGTTGCCGTGCTGAAGGGCTACCGCGAGTACCTCAAAAAGTACTGTCGCGAAGACAAGGAGCTCGACGCGATGATCGCCGCACAGGGCTCGGTGGAGGCCTATGTAGA
Organism: uncultured Alistipes sp.; assembly: GCA_904502075.1. GTDB lineage: Bacteria > Bacteroidota > Bacteroidia > Bacteroidales > Rikenellaceae > Alistipes. Next base: position 1,575 of record CAJGDL010000076.1, on the reverse strand, counting down.
CTACCTCTACGAGCAGAGCCTCTTTACCTCGGCCGAGAAGTGCGCCCAGGTAACCTATGAGCAGGTGGTTGAGGATCCTGCCTACAAGCTCCACATGCTCTTCCGCAACACCTCGGGTCGTCTGCCCCGCAACCTGAGCAATGTGCCCGCCATTGAGCAGTGGTATCGTCCCTACCTGAAGGCCTTGATGCAGTTCGATCCCAAGCGACCCTTCTTCCCCGATGCCAACATGACCCTGCGTGTGGCCTACGGTACGATCTGTGGCTATGAGTACGCCGATGGCGAGTACCACGAGCCCCTGACCACCCTCGACGGCATCATCGCCAAGGACAACCCCAACATCTACGACTACGACATCCCGCAGGCCCTGCGCGACATCTACAAGAGCAAGGAGTATGGCCGCTGGGGCGTGGAGATCAACGGCCGCCTCACCGTTCCCGTCTGCTTCCTCGCCTCGAACCAGACCACCGGTGGCAACTCGGGCTCGCCCGTGCTCAACGGCAAGGGTGAACTCATCGGCGTGAACTTCGACCGCACCTGGCGCTCCACGATGTCTGACATCGCCTTCGACCCCACCATTTGCCGCAACATCGCCTGCGATATCCGCTACGTTCTCTTTGTGATCGACAAGGTGGGTGGAGCCGGCTATCTGATTGAAGAGATGGGTCTGTAATTTTTTGATTTTATAGGGCAGATTTTGCACCTCAATCAATTCCCCGAAAGGGTAGTACGCCAAGTACAACCCTTCCGGGGAATTTTCATGTCGGCACAAAATCTGCCTCTCTAAAATCAAAAAATGGGTGGTGTTGCTGAAAGTTAAAAGTGGCGTTACGCCACCAACCCTTCCGGGGCTTGCTGCGTTAAGTCGAAATCTGCTCCTCTAACTGCGTCCCCAGCCGAGCGCAAAGCGGAAGGCGAAAGCCTAATGAACAAAAGGGATGAGCGGCAAATTTATTTGCCAAGGTCAATCCCTTTTGGGCATTATACCTTCAGGGGCGCTTTGCCGAGGCGCCAGAGTAGAAACGGCGCAAAAAGTTGCCAACGGCAACGCGCCGTAAAATCAAAAAATTGGGTGGTGTTTCATAAAGTCGAAAGTGGCGTTACGCCACCAACCCTTCCGGGGAATTTTCATGTCGGCACAAAATCTGCCTCTCTAAAATAAAAAAATTGGGTGGTGTTTCATAATATCGAAAGTGGCGTTACGTCCCCTTTTCGGGGTTTGCTTTGAGGGGCGTCGTTAGGCGAAAAACACTTTTTTTTGAAAAAAGTGCGATAATTTTTTGCAGAATCGGAAATAGTCCCTATATTTGCACACCCAAATGAAGATTTGGGTAGTTCTGAAGTTGTTGCCCAGGTGGTGAAATTGGTAGACACGCTACTTTGAGGGGGTAGTGAACGTTAGTTCGTGCAAGTTCGAGTCTTGTCCTGGGCACAAAAACCGCGTTAGATGAAAATCTGACGCGGTTTTCTTTTTTCATGGCCATCAGAGATTCGCTTTACAGCTCCTCTGCGGCCAAGGGGTGGTGCTTTTCGACCGTAGAGCGCAGGTGCGTGCTGTCGAGGTGGGTGTAGATC
>CAJGDL010000075.1 GCA_904502075.1 uncultured Alistipes sp. | reverse complement strand
TGTTCGTTAAACTTATGATGCGAATACATCTTCTTCTCGATGCCGAGGTGTTTCAACAAAAAAGCCGAGGTGCGCGTATCTTCGGCCAGGATGAAGTCCACCTCCCGAAGCACGCGGATGGCGCGCAGAGTGATGTCATCGAGGTTCCCGATAGGGGTAGGTACGATATAGAGTTTCGACATGACAATCGGTTTCGGTCAGGTTATTCGCCATATTTCTGCTCCAAAAGCTCGACCAACATCTTGGCCGCTTCGGAGTTGGCATTCCAGGTGTAGTTTTCGGCTATGTAGATCATGCAATCGTCCAACGAAGGCATCCGATCCAACTCCTCGATCGCCGCGTGAAAGGCCTGCTCGTTGTCATCGAAGAGCTCCTTGCGAAGCAGATAGCGATCGTTGAGGGCGATGTGCTCCTTGAGCGATCCGCCGGAGCTACGGAGCGATGAAACCATGGTAGGCTTCGGAGCAAAGGTGTCGGCCAGGGTCTGCTGATCGGCCTGCATCACCTCCCCGAGGATGGGAGCCGGCTCCTGGGCCGGCTGCGGTGTTACAAGTTCGGTGACCACCTCCTCTTCGCGGAAGATCGGCTCCTCGTCGGTCGCATCCTCGTGCATGGGAAGCGAGGGCTCCTGTGAAGCCTCGGCAACCGGGGCCCCAATCTCTTCGCGAACCAACTCGGCCAAGGGCGAAGGCTCTGTTGAGGGGGCGGTTTGCTCCACGACCTCCTTTGCGGGCTCTGCTGCGGGTTCTTCCATCTTGGACTGCTCCTTGGCTTTGCGCTTCGAGGTGCGCGATTCGGGTGCTTCGCCATAGAGCGAGAGCAACACACGACGCGACGAACGACGATGCACCGGAATCTCGTTCATGTCGAAGAGACTGTTCTGCAAAACAGGGGTTTTCGGCTCCTCGGTAACGGGCTCAATTTCAACAGATTGTGACTCCTCCGTCGTGCACTCCGACTCGGTGATTTGCGACTCCTCTGTGGGGCTCTCCTGCATCGACTCATCGCAAGACTCCGGCTCGGTTGCGGGTTCACTCTCGGGCTCGGGCTCGGGCAGAGCAACTTGCTCCTCAAGAGGCTCCTCCGGCATGATCGGCTCCGTGGGTTCCTCTGCCATCGGCTCCTGAAGGATTGGGGCCTCCTCGATCGGAGGCTCCTCCACCAACATCAGATCATCGAAATCAATCACCGCGGGCTCCTCCTCAAGGGCCATCGGCTCCTGGGGAATCGACGCGGCCGCTTGGCTTAGGGAGGGCTCTTCGGCCACAGGGAATGTCGGGATGGGGCGGGGCGACACCGCTTCGGGCTGCCCATCCGCAGCCGCCTCGGCAAAACGCACCGCCTCGTAGAGGCTCTTCAACTTATCGAGGGCCAAATCGCGCTCGATGGCCGAGATCTGCTCTTGGGAGCACCACCCCTCGACCAACGACTCCAAGCGTCGCAATTCGGACAAGATCGTATGTAAATCCATAGATAAGGGTATATTTGGGTCAAAGATACAAATTTTTCGAAAAAATATGCCACCCGGCGGGGCTTATTTTATTCCGAAGCACAAAAGAGGGGTTTGGTGGTGGAAAATCCCAAAAGTTTCGCTATTTTTGCACGATAAATTTCCCTATGGGAAAACCAACAACGAAGAATAAACAAAAAATAGAGAGATAAATGGCATTACAATGTGGTATTGTGGGTCTTCCCAACGTGGGCAAATCGACCCTTTTCAACTGCCTGTCGAATGCAAAGGCGCAGGCAGCCAACTTCCCCTTCTGTACGATCGAGCCCAATGTGGGCGTCATTACCGTACCCGATGAGCGTCTGATCCGCCTGGCCGAGATCGACAACCCGAAGCGCGTGGTTCCCACCACGATCGAGATTGTCGACATCGCCGGTTTGGTCAAGGGTGCCTCGAAAGGCGAGGGATTGGGCAATAAGTTCCTCGGCAACATCCGCAACACGAACGCAATCATCCATGTGTTGCGCTGCTTCGAGAACAGCAACATCACCCATGTGGATGGTTCGGTGGATCCGGTGCGCGACAAGGGGATCATCGACACGGAGCTGCAGCTCAAAGACCTCGAAACGGTGGAGAACAACATCGGCAAGTGCCAAAAGCAAGCCGCCGCCGGCGACAAGACGGCCAAGCGTCGTTTCGAGATCCTGACCCTCTTCAAGGAGGCTTTGGAGCAGGGTTTTTCGGCCCGTACGGTGGAGACCGACAAGGAGGATCGTAAGTTGGTAGCCGACCTCAATCTGCTGACCGACAAACCGGTGCTCTATGTCTGCAACGTAGACGAGAAGTCGGCCGTCGAGGGCAACGCCCACACCGAAGCCGTCAAGGCTGCCATTGCAAACGAGAAGGCCGAGATGTTGATCGTGGCCGCCGCCACAGAGGCCGACATCGCCGAGTTGGAGGAGTATGAGGAGCGTCAGATGTTCCTCGAGGATTTGGGCCTCAAGGAGTCGGGTGTAGCGCGCCTGATCAAGGCTGCCTACCGCCTTTTGAACCTCGAGACCTTCTTCACAACGGGTGCCGACGAGACCCGCGCCTGGACCTACAACCGTGGCATGAAGGCCCCGCAGACGGCCGGTATCATCCACACCGATTTCGAGCGCGGCTTCATCCGTGCCGAGGTGATCAAGTACGATGACTATACGACCTTGGGTTCGGAGAAGGCTTGCCGCGATGCCGGCAAGATTGGTATCGAGGGCAAGGAGTATGTGGTGCAGGATGGCGATATCATGCACTTCCTCTTCAATGTATAACCTTTCGGAGATGACCTTCCGGAGCGCATAAACTTAAAAATCTAAAAAATCGAAATATGACAAGACCTGTTCGTGTGCGTTTTGCACCCAGCCCCACGGGCCCGCTCCACATCGGTGGTGTGCGCACGGCCCTCTATAACTTTCTGTTTGCCCGCCAGCATGGGGGCAAGATGATTCTTCGCATCGAGGATACCGACTCGCAGCGTTTCGTTCCCGGAGCCGAGGAGTACATTCTCGAGTCGCTGAAGTGGTGTGGCATCGAAATCGACGAGGGTGTCGGCGTAGGAGGCCCTCACGCCCCCTACCGCCAGAGCGAGCGTCGAGAGATCTACCTGAAGTATGCCACCCAGCTCGTCGAGGCCGGTTGGGCCTACTATGCTTTCGACACGGCCGAGGAGCTCGATGCCCTGCGCAAGAAGTACGAGGAGGAGGGCAAGACCTTTGCCTATAATTATGAGGTACGCGAGGTGTTGCCCACTTCGCTTCGCCTCTCGAAGGAGGAGGTCGAGGAGCGCATTGCTCGCGGTGATCAGTGGGTAGTTCGCTTTAAGATGCCCGAGAACGAGGTGGTGAAGATGCACGACCTGATCCGTGGCGATGTGGAGGTGAACACCTCGACCCTGGACGACAAGGTGCTCTACAAGTCGGCCGATCAGCTTCCGACCTACCACCTGGCCAACATCGTGGATGACCATTTGATGGAGATTTCGCATGTGATCCGAGGTGAGGAGTGGCTTCCTTCGTTGCCGCTGCACTACCTCCTCTATCGCGCCTTCGGTTGGACCGAGACGCAGCCCGAGTTCGCCCACCTGCCCCTGCTGCTGAAGCCTACGGGCGGAGGCAAACTCTCGAAACGCGATGGCGATAAGATGGGCTTCCCGGTTTTCCCCTTGTTCTGGAAGTCGCCCGCCACGGGTGAGACGGCTCACGGCTACCGCGAGGATGGCTATTTCCCCGAGGCCTTTATCAATATGTTGGCTCTCTTGGGTTGGAATCCCGGTACCGAGCAGGAGCTCTTCACGATGCAGGAGTTGATCGAGGCCTTCTCGTTGGATCGTGTTTCGAAGTCGGGAGCCCGTTTCCAACCCGACAAGACCAAGTGGTTCAATGCCCAATATATGCACCGCAAGTCGGCCGAGGAGTTGGCCGCGATCTACCAGCCGATCCTCAAGGAGCACGGCATTGAGACCTCGGATGAGCTGGCCGGCAAGGCCGCCTCGATCATGAAGGAGCGTGCTACGCTGGTAAGCGATCTGTGGGATCTGACCTCGTTCTTCTTCGTAGCCCCCGTGGAGTACGAGGAGAAGCAGGCCAAGAAGTATTGGAAGGGGGAGAATCCCCGCATCCTGCAGGAGGTGCGCGAGGTGTTGGCCTCGATCGAGGATTTCTCGTTGGAGCACACCGAGCAGGTTGTCCACGCCTGGATCCAGGAGAAGGGCTACGGCATGGGGCAGGTGATGAATACGCTGCGCCTGGCGCTGGTGGGTGCCGGCAAGGGCCCGGGCATGTACGATGTAACGGCCTTCATCGGCAAGGAGGAGTGCCTGAAGCGTATCGACCACCTCTTGGCCACCCTCACCCCCGCCGAGTAAGCCATGATCACGATCGAGCAGGAGTGCTGGGATCTCACCCCCGAGGGGGAGGCCGTGATCCGCTACCGTATGCGCAACAGCCACGGCTCCGAGGTGGAACTGACCAACCTCGGAGCCGCGGTGGTGGCCATCCGTGTTCCCGATCGTGAGGGGCGCATGGCCGACGTCGCCTTGGGCTACGCCAACGCCAGCGACTACCTTCGCGATCCGGCCAACATGGGTAAGTCGATCGGTCGCTTTGCGGGTCGTATTGGCTACGGCCGCCTGGAGATCGAGGGCGAGGAGTACCGCCTGGAGGCCAACTGCGGCCGCCACCACCTCCACGGGGGCTCAAAAGGCTTTGCTCACCAACTATGGGAGAGCCGCGTGGAGGAGAACCGCGTGGTGATGGAACTCTTCTCGCCCGAGGGCGACCAGGGCTACCCCGCGATGATGCAGGCCGAGGTGGTCTTCGACTTCGATGACGATAATTCGCTCGAAATCACCTACCGCGCCGCTTCGGATCGTACTACGGTCGTGAACCTGACGAACCACCTCTACTTCAACCTCGAGGGCGAGTCGAGCGGCTCTGTGCTCGACCACGAATTGCAACTCAACGCTTCGCGTGTCTGCGAGATGAACGGCAAGCAGCTCCCTACGGGTCGAATGGTCGAGGTGGCCGATACGGTGATGGACTTCTCGGAATTCCGCCCCCTGCGCCCGGGCCTGGAGAGCGATTTCAACCACCTGGACGACTACGACGGCTTCGACCACCCCTTTGCCGTGGAGGATTGGCAGCCCAATATCCTTCGGGAGGTGGGCCGCCTGCGTAGCCCTCGTTCGGGCCGCGAGATGCTGATCCTCTCGTCGCAGCCCTGCGTGGTGGTCTATACGGGCAACGGACTCTCGGGAGGCTCTCCCCGCTCGAAGTCGGGTCGCCGCTACGAGGACTACGACGGCATCGCCCTGGAGTGCCAAAACTTCCCCGATGCCCCCAACCGCCCCGAGTTCCCCTCGCCCTTGCTCCACGCCGGCGAGATCTACTGCCAAAAGACCGTCTACCGCTTCTCGACCTTCTAATCATCTCAAACAACAATGCGACCCGAAGGTCGCATTTTTTTAGTGGGAGTTATAGGAATTTTGAGATATATAGGAATTGTAGGAATTAACAAAATCCCATATTTCCCATTCCTCCTACAACTCCCTAACCTCCTACACCTCCCTCAAAAAAAACAAACGAGGATTGACCCTAAGATTTGGTGGTGAATTTAGTGAATTTAATGAGTTTAGTGTTTTGTAGAACTAATGAATTTCCCTAACCTCCCTAATCTCCCTAACTTCCCTAACCTCATTATCTTCTTGTTTTGGAAGGAATTATAACTCAATTAGCTTTTCCGTTCTCTTATTCTGTAGTGGTACATTCTTTCTTTGAATCCGCCCTCGCGAGTAAAGCGTTCTGAGAGACTCTCAATATAACGAAATAATAAAAAATCAGCGTGCTTAATTAGGATAATAGCCATGTTGGCCACGATGTTTGCAGGCCGACTTTTTACTATTTCAACTATTTTGTTATTATCTCCATGCGCTGATATTTGTCGCATCGCCTCATACTCTTTCGATCCCACAGGCCATTGTGAGTAGCCGTTTACTCGCAAATAATCTTCGTAGTCAGCCAATAATTCTTTCAGACTTGCTTTGGCTACATTCAGCAGTTTTATGGCTATCTCGACAGATGTCGCGAGGTCGGCGTTCCCCTCGACAATGTTCTGTTTCCCCGAGCGCGCCGCCTGCACCATTTGATCAATCGTGCGATCTCCGCGCTGTAAAAAGGTGTGCGCAAAGTAATAGGTGATGTCATAAATCACCTCACACTTTTGGTAGCACAACAACCGCTTGTGATCCCCCGAATATTTAACCAATGGCTCTTGCATTTGTGGTCTGTTTATACAAAGGTACTGTTTATTTCTTGTAGTACAAATAATTCGATGTGGGAATTTTAGGAATTGTAGGAGTTTTAGGAATTGTAGGAGCTATAGGAGTTATGAGAATTTTAAGAGTTATGAGAATTATGAGAATTTTGGGAGTTATAATTCCCAAACCTCCCACATCTCCCACATCTCCCACATCTCCCACATCTCCCACATCTCCCACATCTCCCACATCTCCCACATCTCCTACATCTCCTACATCTCCTATATCTCCTATATCTCCTACATCTCCCATATCTCCCACACCTCCCAAAACACAAACGAGGATTGATCTTAGGGATCAATCCTCGTTCGTTTTAGATAGATTTAGAAATTATTTCTTACTCCACGAGCAACTTCCCCAATCAGTGATAGTTGCCATATTGTTGCCATTAGCAGGGATTTCCTCATCTTGAGTCTGGTTCCATCTATTATCCCAATTATTAGTCGAATTACTTCCGTTCATACGGCAGAAGACAACATATTTATAACCACCAAAACAAGGTACAGATCCGATTCTATTTTCTTTGGTAAGACCATTAAAGCTGTACCAATGTTGTTTCGATTTATCGTCGTTCATAAAGCATACAGCAAAACGCGCGTTGTCATTGAACCAATCATCAAATTTTACATTAAGGTAGAGATAGGGAATCTCAGGAACTTTGGCACCTGCTTCTACGATACAGAAAATTTTCTCGTTAATATCAAAGTAGATATCACATTTTTCTGCAGGAAGTTTTAGATTCGGTCCATCAAAGGTGTTACACCATTTATTTAGTAAAGCAAAGTCGCCTCCTAACCAAGTATTACCATCCGTAATTTTAAATTCCTTATCTTTGCCTTGTACATTTTTTACAACGAAAAGACTTTCCGTTTCTTTGTACATTTTAACATGAGTATTCCAGTTATTGCCATCAGTAAAAGCACCTTTAATACCCCAATCACTTTCTACCGGAGCGGGCAACACGCCAAGTTTATACACATTGCCTTTCTCAAGAGCGGCCTTTGTTGCAGCCTTCTTCGAGAGGTAACCATCAATACGCACCTCCAGATTGTTAGTTCCGTCTTCTACGCTTGCATAATAAGTGGTTTCGGGAGCAAAGTCGGCCTTAACTACCGTGTTGTTAATCTTTACCTCCTTGCAAGCAGCAGGTACCGTGAAGGTCAAAATAACCGTATTGTGTGTATTGAATGTAACAACACCATCCTTGGCTACACCCGACATTACCATTGCATCGCCAAATGTACCATTCTGCTCAGTTTTGATCGTTACCTCACCCTCTGCATTATAGGGATATACGGCCGTCATATTCTCCGAAGCAACAAAGTCGTCACCCTCATATACAAAGGTTGCACTCTTGTTGTTATTGCTCAACGAACCCTCCTTTACGGTAAACTTGTAGGCCTTACCATTGCTTACAATGGCAATAGTCTCGTTATAGTCTGACCAAGTAACAGAGAAATCTGCACCCAACTCGGTACGCGAATCATCGATATTGGCAGTGAACTCTACCTTGCCTACCTCCTTGTTGGCAGGAGTGGGCTCCTCGGTCGAATCCGAGTTACATGCAGCGAAGCCTACCAGGGCAACAGCTGCAAACAAAAACGAATAAAACTTTTTCATGATTTCTTCAATTTTTTCTCTTTCCTACAATCTGTTACCAAGCCTCACCACCATCTCCATAATTTGCAATCTGCGGATCTTCGCTATCACCGGCTCCAAATGAACCTACGAAACCGCACTCTACGGCCATCTCTACGAGCTCCACCTCGGGAGCCTCATAGCTCAAATACGTTTTTTTCATCTTTTTTTGTTTAGTTTAAGTTTATTTTAAGTTTGTTTATCGTTACATTTTTGGTTCACGACCTCATTTTTGGTTCACGGCTTCTTTACTCCCCCTCTAAGTTAGAGGGGGTGCCTCGAAGAGGCGGGGACGTGTGTCAGTGCAATTCACAATTCCTTGTGCGTCATTGCGAGCACCGTAAGGTGCGTGGCAATCTTTTTATCGGAGAATCATTCTCGCGATCGCTCGCCCATGAAAAGATCCCCACGTCAGACCTCGCGGTCTTCCTCGGGATGACGCAGTAAAAATGCCGCCTCCCCGAACAATTTCGGTCGCAATTTCAGCACCCCGAAACAAGTGGAAACTTTTTTCAACTATTTCACTGAACCTGAGAGTCTTA
>CAJGDL010000074.1 GCA_904502075.1 uncultured Alistipes sp. | reverse complement strand
GTCCTTGTAATCTACATACTTGATACCCAGCTTCTTGAAACGGCAGTACTTCTTCTTCTTTACGTCTACCGATACGGGGTTGAGATAGCGAATCTCCGACTGCTGTGCGTTGTTCTCCTGTGCCATAGCTTACTCCTCCGACTTGTTAGAAAGTTTAGCACGACGCTTTGCCGAGTACTCTACGGCGAACTTGTCCTGCTTGAAAGTTAAGAAACGGATGATACGCTCATCGCGGCGATACTGGGTCTCGAGGGTGTTGATGATGTTACCCTCACCGGTGAACTCTACCAAGAAGTAGAAACCGGTGGTCTTCTTCTGAATGGGATAAGCGAGCTTCTTGAGGCCCCAGTTCTCCACATTCACAATCTGACCGCCGTTCTCGGTAATGACACCCTGGAATTTGTCAGCAACCTCCTGTACCTGTGCATCGGACAGTACGGGCGTGACAATGAAAACGGTTTCGTAATTGTTCATAATGGTTTAAATGTTTTTAATTTCCCGTTATTCGGGGCTGCAAATATACGAATAAATTTTCAGTTTCAAAACCTTCGCCCCAAAAACCTCCGTTTTTTTTGCCGATTTTCGGCTGATTTTCAACTATTTTCTCTTTCAACCCGCCGAAAACCCCACATTTTCTCGATCAACAGCCTATTATAAATAGGTACCACCCCATCTATTTTCAATTTAGAGGAGGGGCAAAAAAATCCGGCGATGGAGAGTTTTGCAGCTCATCCCATCGCCGGAATTTTATGGGTGGCCCGAAATGGGCCCTCTTTGATCAGATTATACGGTCATGATCTCCTTCTCCTTCTTGTCGAGCAGGGCATCAAGCTGTTTCGAGAACTTCTCGAGGAGCTTCTGTGCCTGGGTCTCGCCATCCTTCGACTCATCCTCGGGCATACCCTCCTTGATCGCCTTCTTGAAGGCCTCCACGGCATCGCGGCGGGCGTTGCGCAGGCTGATGCGGGCCGTCTCGGCCTCGGCGCGAACCTGCTTTACGAGATCCTTACGACGCTCCTCGGTGAGGGGCGGAATCGAGAGGCGGATCTGCTCTCCGTTGTTCGAGGGGGTCAGGCCGATATTCGAGTCGATGATCGCCTTCTCGATCACACGGATCAGGTTCTTATCCCAGGGCTGAATCAGAATGGTCTTCGCATCGGGAACCGTCACGCTGGCCACGCCCGAAACAGGGGTCTGCGAACCGTAGTAGTCGACCATCACGCCATTGAGGACATTGGTCGAAGCCTTACCGGCGCGTACATTGAGGAGTTCCTCCTCGAGGTGCTCGACCGTGCGCTCCATGCGGGCCGAAGCATCGTTCAAAATCTGTTTGCTCTCCATAATCTATCTGTTTTTATTTGATTACTTGTTTTGGATCGTCTGCTCGATGAGCTGCACAAACTTGGCAAAATCCTCGGGGCTGTAGCCCAGCTCAATGTGGACGATACGTCCCTCGCGGTCGATGAGGTAGTTGTGGGGAATCCCCTTCTTGGCAAAGAGGTGGAAGACCGCCTCGTCCTTGTCCATGGCCATCGGGAAGTCGAAGCCACGATCGGCACGGGTCTTGGCAATCTGCTCCTCCGTATCGCCGCGCGAAGCGAAGATGAAGGCGAACTCCTGACCGGCGAAGCGGTCGATGATCTCTTGCTGCACGGTCGAGAGCTCCTGCATGCAAGGCGGGCACCAGGTGGCCCAGAAGTTGAGCAACACCACCTTGCCGCGCAGGTCGGAGAGCTTCACCTCGCCACCGCCATACATCGGCAGCGTAAAGTCGGGAGCCAGGTCGCCCACGGCCACCACATCATATTCCGACTCCTCGGCTGCCTGCTCCGTCGCAGGCTCCTCGGCAGCAGCGGCCGCCTCTCCGCTCGGCAGGAAGATCATCAGGCCGACAACAACAACCAACAGGACAATCAGCAACCACAGGGTGCCGTTCTTTTGCGTTTTCTTGCGTTCGAATTTCATAGGTCAAAGCTTTTTTTGGGGGGGGGTTACAATTTCACCAGCGTTCCGATCTCCTCACCCGAGAGCACCTTTTCGAGGTTGCCGGGCGTATCCATATCGAAGACGATGATATTCAAACCATTCTCCTTGCAGAGGGTGAAGGAGGTCATATCCATCACCTTGAGGTTGCGGGCATAGACCTCGTCGAAGGTGATCTCCTTGAACTTCACCGCCGTGGGATCCTTCTCGGGATCGGCCGTATAGACACCATCCACACGGGTACCCTTAAGCATCACCTCGGCCTCGATTTCGATACCGCGCAAGGCCGAGGCGGTGTCGGTCGAGAAGTAGGGATTCGAGGTACCACCTCCAATGATCACCACATAACCGGCCTCCAGGAGCTCCAGGGCGCGCGCCTTCGAGTAGTACTCGCCAATAGGCTCCATGCGGATCGAGGTAAGCACCTTGGCCTTCACGCCATTGTCCTCAAGAGCCGACTGCAAAGCCAGTGAATTGATGATCGTAGCCAACATTCCCATCTGATCGCCCTTGACGCGATCGAAGCCCTTTTTGGCCCCTTGCAACCCACGGAAGATGTTTCCGCCACCGATGACGATACCGATCTGCACCCCGGTTTGAGCCACGCGCTTAATCTGTTCGGCGTAGCTTTGGAGCATCTCTACCGAAAGCCCATATTTCTGGGAGCCCTGCAACGACTCACCACTCAACTTGAGGAGAATTCTTTTGTATTTCATACCTTATTTCAGCTTTTATTTGAACAAAGATAATAAGTTTTCTCCGCATTTCACATTTTTTTTCTATTTTTGTGAGGAAATGAAGGCGCAAAAAGATACTCTGCTCGAAAAAATCGACTCCCCCGAAGAGCTTAAACAACTCTCCGTGGAGGAGTTGCATCGCTATTGCGACGAGTTGCGCCAATACATCATCGAGGAGTGTGCCACCAACCCCGGCCACCTCGCCTCGTCGCTGGGTGCCGTGGAATTGGCGGCTGCCCTGCACTATGTCTACGATACCCCCCACGACAAATTGGTATGGGATGTAGGCCACCAGACCTACCCCCACAAGATCATTACGGGTCGCCGCGAAGCCTTCCGCAACAAGCGTCGCCTGGGGGGCATCAGCGGATTCCCTCGCATGGAGGAGAGCCCCTACGATGCGTTCGGAGGGGGCCACGCCTCGGTAAGCATCTCGGCCGCCTACGGCATGGCGAAGGCCGCCCACCTACAAGGGGGCAAGGAGCAGGTCGTGGCCATCATTGGCGACGGCTCGATGACCGGAGGCCTTGCCTTCGAGGGACTCAACAATGCCGGAGCCGACAAGGAGAGCGACCTGCTGGTCATCCTCAACGACAACAACATGGCAATCGACCAGGCAACCGGAGCCCTAAAGAGTTACCTGGTCAAGATCTCCACCTCGCGCCACTACAACCGCATCAAGCGCAAACTTTGGAACCTGCTCTCGCACGTTCCCTTTGTCTTGCGCCTCTGTCAAAAAGCGGGCAACGCCGTCAAGCAGGGGCTACTCAAGAACAGCAACCTCTTCGAGAGCCTCAACTTCCGCTATTTCGGCCCGATCGACGGCCACGACATCGAGGGATTGGTGCGCGTACTGCGTGCCCTGCGCCAAATCGAAGGGCCGAAACTTCTCCATGTGATGACCACCAAGGGCAAGGGGCTCCAACCCGCCGAGCACGATCCGGCCGTATGGCACGCCCCGGGATGCTTCGACCCACGCACCGGTGAGCGCATCGCCAAGCCGAGTTCGGCGGCTCGCTTCCAGGATGTCTTTGGGCAGACACTCGTAGACTTAGCCCATCTCGATGAGCGTGTCGTGGGAATCACCCCCGCCATGCCCTCGGGTTGCTCGATGAATATCCTCATGCAGGAGATGCCCGAGCGTTGCTTCGATGTCGGTATTGCCGAGGGACACGCCGTCACCTTCTCGGCCGGCCTGGCCGCCTCGGGGATGCGCCCCTTCTGCAATATCTACTCCTCGTTCATGCAACGCGCCTACGACAACGTGATCCACGACGTGGCCATCCAGCACCTGCCCGTCATCCTCTGCCTCGACCGCGGAGGCCTCGTGGGCGAGGATGGAGCCACCCACCACGGCTCGTTCGACTTGGCCTACTTCGCCACTGTACCCAACCTGATCGTCTCGGCCCCCGCCTCGGAGCGCGAGTTGCGCAACCTGATGTATACGGCCCTGAAGAGCGATCGTCCCTTCGTGATCCGCTACCCGCGAGGTGCCGGCCGGGGTGAAGCCTGGGAGGGAGAGCCCTTCGAGGAGCTTCCGATCGGTCGCGGTCGCCGACTCCGCGAGGGCGAGCAGATCGCCCTCCTCTCGATTGGCACCACCGCCACCTTTGCGGCCGAGGCTGCAGAACGATTGGCCGAGGAGGGCATTTCGGCCGCCCACTACGACCTGCGCTACGCCAAACCGCTCGACGAGGAGTTGCTGCGCGAGGTGGGCGAGCGTTTCCAACGGGTGATCACCATCGAAGACGGAGCCCTGCGCGGAGGCGTGGGCGAGGCCGTCACCGCCTGGTTCTCCACCCACGGGTACACCCCGACGATTTGCACGCTCGGCATCCCCGACCGCTTCATCGAACACGGTACTCCCAAGGAGCTCTACCACCTGTGTGGTTTCGATACCGAAGGGATCGTGCAGAGAGCCAAAGCCATGGGCAATAAATAGACAAAAAAAGCGAACCTCGGTTCGCTTTTTTTATTACTTCTCGGTTTCCAACTGTTGGGGGCTGATAATCAGTTTCGAGGTATCATACCCCCTCAAGCGAGCCTCCTCGAGAATATGTCGAAAGGTCTCGGCTGGCAGAGTCGGCGTGCGCGAAAGGATCCACAGATAGCGCGGCGAATGGCTTCCGATAAGCATCCACTCCCCATGAATTCCCCGCTCCAAGATGTTGTAATCGGCATAGAACTTCCAAAAGAAACTCACGCGCAGACATCCTGGGTCGCTGGTAAATTTCGCATGGCCCACCGCTGTCCTGCGCGCTCCGGTCTTAGCATCCAGGCCGCTATTTTCGACCTGAATGGTGCCATCGGGCAGGAGTGTATAGGTGGCCTCCACCTCGGTCATTCCTCGCTCGAAGCGGTGGTCAAAGCGAGCCAACTCGTACCAGGTACCCAACAATTCATCGGGATTCAACCGGGCTACCGTGTGGCGATCAATCTTCCCGCTTGCGCAACCCAAGACCAGCGCTCCGGTAAGGAGCAAAAGCAAAAAAAGAATCATCATACGTCTCATTGAAAAAGAAATTTTTCAACCTCGACAGCATGAATCTTGCCAGAGCCTCCGAAATTCGCACCGAAGCGACATTTTCGGGGATCGGTGCGCCCGGAAGAGCCCTTCTCATCCTCCGCTATCCGGCGACGGGGCAGGAGATGCCGAGGGCCTCGACACGCGCCGCGATCTTTTGCAGCTCCTCCCGCTCCACCTTGATTAGGGTCTGACACGGCGTATCGCGATCGAGCGAGTAGACCATCACCTGCTTGGGGCGGATGCGCTCGATCAGCGCGAGCCAGGCCGACACCTCCTCCTCGGTGGTGTTGTCGATGGGGGCTCCATCCACCTCCCCGCGCAAGAACATCGTCTGCACAATCAGCTCGCCCTCGAACGAGCAGAGTTGCTCCACAACCCGCTCCACCGAGTAGTTGCCCTGGGGGTTGTTCATGCGACGCACCGTGGCATCGAAGGCCGAGTCGAGCTTCAGGATGTTGTTATCCACACGCCGCAGGGCGCGGCAAACCTCCGGGCGATGGAGCTGCGTGGCATTGCTCAGCACCGAGACCTTGGCCGAGGGGCACAAGGCATCGCGCAGGGCAAGGACATCCTCGATCACCCCCTCGAAATCGGAGTGCATGGTGGGCTCTCCGTTGCCGGCAAAGGTGATGACATCGGGCGGCGTCCCCTGCTCGACCATGCGGCGCAGGGTCTGGGCAAGGAGTTCGCGCACATCCTCGCGGGCATTGAATCGGCGCTGCCCGGGGTGGTCGCTATTCCAGCCACATTCGCAGTAGATGCAGTCAAACGAACAAAGTTTCGAATGGGTCGGCAGGAGATTTACCCCCAGCGAGAGCCCCAGACGACGCGAACGCACGGGGCCAAAGATGATATCGTTGTAAAGTGCAGTCATAGCATACTATTTTAAGACAAAGATAGAAAAAAAGAATGAAGAGAGAGACTCTTTCACCGTTTTTTTGTAACAATCCTGCGCTCGACGAGGGGCGGAGCCGAGATTCGGACAAGGATTGTGCCCGCCCTCCGAAACCCTCCACCCCGATAGGTAGAAATACTTAATTTTTGAGTGAAATCGTACGAGTGGGAGAATATTATCCAATTTTTCGCTATCTTTGTTGAGTGTAAAAAACAATCTTGCAAATCTCAAATTATACGAAAATGGTAGATATTTTTGAAAGATTAGAGAAGAATGCCGGAGGCCCGATCGGTCAGTACATGGCCTTTGCCCACGGCTATTTCGCCTTCCCCAAGCTGGAGGGTGAGCTCGGTCCCCACATGACCTTCCGCGGAGAGAAGGTGCTGAACTGGAGCCTGAACAACTACCTCGGCCTGGCCAACATGCCCGAGGTGCGCGAGGCCGATGCCAAGGGTGCTGCCGACTTCGGTATGGCCTACCCGATGGGTGCCCGCATGATGAGCGGCCAGACCAAATACCACGAGCAGCTGGAGCGCGAGCTGGCCGAGTTTGTGGGTAAGCCCGACGCCTTCCTGCTCAACTTCGGCTACCAGGGCATGATCTCGATCATCGACTGCCTGCTGACGCACCGCGACGTGGTGGTCTACGATGCCGAGGCCCACGCCTGCATCATCGACGGTCTGCGCATGCACAAGGGCAAGCGCTTTGTCTTCGGCCACAACGACCTCGACTCGTTGCGCCTGCAGCTCAAACACGCCACGGAGCTCGCCGAGGAGCAGCGCGGAGGCGTGCTGGTAATCACCGAAGGTGTCTTCGGCATGAAGGGCGACATGGGTAAACTCGACGAGATCGTGGCCCTGAAGAAGGAGTTCAACTTCCGTCTGCTGGTGGACGATGCCCACGGCTTCGGTACGATGGGCCCGGGTGGTCGCGGTACGGCGGCCCACTTTGGGGTGGTTGATGGTGTGGATGTCCTGTTCAACACCTTCGCCAAGTCGATGGCCGGTATCGGAGCCTTTGTGGCCGGTCCCCGCTGGTTGATCAACCTCTTCCGCTACAACATGCGCTCGCAGCTCTACGCCAAGTCGTTGCCGATGCCGATGGTGATGGGTGCTCTGAAGCGCCTGGAGATCATCCGCACGCGCCCCGAGTTGCAGGAGAAGCTGTGGCAGATCACCAACGCCCTGCAAAGCGGCTTGAAGGAGAGCGGTTTCGACATCGGTGTGACGAATACGCCCGTTACGCCCGTCTTCATGAAGGGTTCGGTGGAGGAGGCCACCAACCTGGTGGTTGACCTGCGCGAGAACCACCACCTCTTCTGCTCGATCGTGGTCTACCCCGTGATCCCGAAGGGCGAGATGATCCTGCGCGTGATCCCCACGGCGGCCCACACGATGGAGGATGTGGAGTACACGCTGGGTGTCTTCCGCTCGATCAAGGAGCGCCTCGAGAGCGGCTACTACAACCAGCCGATGCCGATGCGTGCCGACGAGGGCTTCCAGCTCAAATAATCAGGAGATTAAACCAATCCAAGGGGGCTTGCTGCCCCCTTTTTTTTGTGCCCTCAAATTTCCCTTTGCAAGGCGGAACCTAACCTGCCGAGGGCGTTTTGTGATGAAAATTTGGCGGTTCGTTGATTTTATTTTTTTGTTTGAATAAAAAAATCTATTTTTGTTGCGGATTGTGCGCCAAAACCAACGGCCCCACAACCCATTAGGAAAAGAGAAAATATTAACTAAAAATTTTTACTAAGTACCATGAACAAATTGATTTACACGGCTCCCGAGTTGGAGCTTCTTGAGATGGAGGTTGAGCAGGGGTTTATGCTCTCCGATGGCACCGACACCAATCTACAGGATTTAGAATACGACAGCCATAGCGCAATGGACTAATAAATTAACTACTGCTATTATGAAGAAATTTTTATTGTCGGCCCTGATGTTTGCAGGGTTTGTTGCTTGCTCCACTGATAGCGAGTTAAATGAGACCGTAGCCCCCGATGTTAAATCGAGTTTCAAGGTTTTTGCTTCTCAGGAAAGTTTTGATGCCACGCGTGTATCAATTGAGCTTGATGGGCAGGATAGACGCACCGTTCTGAAATGGGAGGATAGCGATAAAATCAAGTTGTCGGCCCAAAAAAACGCTGCCGTTGGCAATTTAGAGATGAGCATCACCGAAATCTCGGCCGATCGCAAGAATGCAACCTTCCAGGCAAACTCCTCAATACTTCCTGTAGAAGACGATCTCTACTACGCTTGCTACCAAGCTAATGGCTGGGCAAAACTAATTGAGGAGGAGATCGAGGATGAAAAACATTATGGTGTTTACTACACCGTTCCTGCTACGCAGTCCGGTTTGGCTAAAGACGCCATTGTACTTTATGCCACCGGCAAGGAGGCCGAGGGCGAAGGAGGTATTCCCATGCAGTTCTCTGC
>CAJGDL010000073.1 GCA_904502075.1 uncultured Alistipes sp. | reverse complement strand
GGGGAATTAGGAATTGTTTGGGGGGGGGCTTCGTAGGCATTGTGCCCTTCCTCGGATTGGACAAATGGCGCCGGGGGATTGAAAAATAGGAGTTAGATGCCTAACTCCTAAATTTTTATGCCAATATTAACTTCTCGATCTCCTCTACCTGGTGGCGGAATTGCTTGTCGGTCTCCATGAGGTTCGATACCGCCTTGCAAGAGTGGAGCACGGTGGCGTGGTTTCTACCTCCGATGGCCGATCCGATGGCTGTAAGAGGTGCCTTCGTGTGCTGCTTGGCAAGGTACATGGCCACCTGGCGGGCCTGTGCAATCTCGCGCGTGCGCTCCGTGGAGTTGAAACGCTCGGCGTCGATGTTCAGGAAACGACACACGGTTTCGATGATGTGGTCGATCGTGATCTCCTTCTGTGTCAGGCGTACATAGACCTTCAGGATCTCTTTGGCCAGCGAGGTGGTGATGCGACGACCCATGAACGAGGCGTTGGCTACCAACGACGAGAGGGCTCCCTCGATCTCGCGTACATTGGCCGAGATATTCTCTGCCAGGAAGTTGACTACCTCGTCC
Organism: uncultured Alistipes sp.; assembly: GCA_904502075.1. Taxonomy (GTDB): domain Bacteria; phylum Bacteroidota; class Bacteroidia; order Bacteroidales; family Rikenellaceae; genus Alistipes. The sequence goes on along the minus strand of CAJGDL010000073.1, from coordinate 8,078 downwards.
GAAATGGGCACATTGAGTTTCTCCATCTTGGCGCGAATGATCTTCAGTTTGGTCTGGTAGTCGGGCGACTGGATCTGCGTGGTCAAGCCCCACTTGAAGCGGGTCAGCAGACGCTCCTCGATATCCTTGAGCTCCACGGGGGGCTTATCCGACGTGAGGATCAACTGCTTGCCCGAGAGGTGCAGGTGGTTGAAGATGTTGAAGAAGACATTCTGCGTACCGGGCTTTCCCGTCAGCTCCTGAATGTCGTCGATGATCAGTACATCCACCATTTGGTAGAAGTGGATGAAATCGTTCAACTCGCCCTTCTTGTCGCTCAGGTAGGCGCGCTGGAATTGGGCCTGGAATTTGTTCATCGAGACGTAGAGCACCTGTAATTCGGGGTGGCGCTCGCCGATCTCATGTCCGATGGCCTGTACGACATGGGTCTTGCCCAACCCCGAATCACCATATATATATAAGGGGTTGAAGGGGTTGTTGCCCGGGTTTACGGCCACCGCCATACCGGCCGAGCGGGCCAAGCGGTTGCAGTCGCCCTCGATAAAGGAGGAGAACTTCAACGAAGGGTTCAGATTGGGGTCAATCTTCAATCTTCTGAGTCCGGGGATGGCAATCGGATTATAATTTTGTATATTTGCCGTGTCGGTTTGGGCTACAATGCGACGAATACCCGTTGTATCCACCTCGGGTTGCGGCTGCGGCTGGGGTTTGGGTACGGCGTAGAAGAGCTTGGTCTGCTGGCCGTAGAGCTGCGAGATGATCGGTCGGAGGAATTTCAAGTAATTCTTCTCGATCTGGTAGACGTAGCTTGCATTGGGGACACGAAGACGCAGGGTTTGGCCATCAAACTCCAGGGGTTCGATGGGCTGAAACCACTTGACGAACTCCTCCTCGGTGGTCTGGGTTCGCAAATGGGCAAGGCATTGCTGCCACATATCGTTGTATATCTGCGTGTTCGTGTTCATTTATTATGTATGCAAGAGGATTTGATCTCTTTTGACACGGCAAAGTTGTAAATAAATTTCTGAAAATAATCTCATTTTTTAGTTGCAAAATAACTTTTTTTATATATAGAAAACCAACGATTTTTTGCGAGGTGAATTTTAACGCATTGATAGTGAATATTTGAAATAATTTTTATATATTTGCATATAAAATTTTTAGAACTCGAAACTGAAATATCATAAATAAAACTGATAACTTATGGCAAACGAATTGGAACAACAGGTATTGGCTAAGGCGCAGCTTTGGCTCGATGGGAACTACGACGCTGAGACGAAAGAGCGTGTTAAGTGGTTGATGGAGAACGATATGAAGGAGCTTGTGGAGAGCTTCTACAAGGACTTGGAGTTCGGTACGGGTGGTCTGCGCGGTATCATGGGCGTGGGTACAAACCGCATGAACGTCTATACGGTGGGAGCTGCTACGCAGGGCCTGGCCAACTACTTGAAAAAGAACTTTGCAGGCGAGAAGATCCGCGTAGCTATTGCGCACGACAGCCGCAACAATTCGCGTCTGTTTGCCGAGCGCGTCGCCGACATCTTCGCATCGAACGATTTTGAGGTCTTCCTCTTTGATGCTCTCCGCCCCACCCCCGAATTGAGCTTTGCAATTCGTCAGCTCAAGTGTCATTCGGGTGTGGTCGTAACGGCTTCGCACAACCCCAAGGAGTACAACGGTTACAAGGCCTACTGGACCGATGGCTCGCAGGTGACCGCCCCCCACGATAAGAACATCATCGAGGAGGTGAACAAGATCACCGAGGTGGATCAGGTGCTCATGGGCAAGAATCCCGAAAATATCTCGATTTTGGGCGAGGAGTTCGATAAGATCTACCTGGATACGATTCAGAAGGAGATCTCGTTGTCGCCCGAGTGTGTGGCTCGCCATGCCGACATGAAGATCATCTACACGCCGTTGCACGGTTCGGGTGTGAAGCTCGTGCCCGCCTCGCTCCGTAACTTCGGCTTCAAGAATGTCTCGCTGGTGGAGGCGCAGGCCGTCGTCGATGGCAACTTCCCCACCGTGGAGTCGCCCAACCCCGAGGAGCGCAAGACGATGGCCATGGCCATTGAGTTGGGTGCCAAGGAGGGGGCCGACCTGGTGATGGCAACCGACCCCGATAGCGACCGCATCGGTTTGGCGTTGCGCAACCAGAAGGGCGAATACATCCTGCTGAACGGTAACCAGACCCTGGTGCTGCTGATGAGCTACCAGCTCACGCGTTGGGCCGAGCTGGGCAAGTTGGATGGCAAGCAGTATGTCGTGAAGACGATCGTAACCTCGCAGATGGCCAATGCCGTGGCCGACCACTTTGGTGTGAAGTGCTACGACTGCCTCACGGGCTTCAAGTACATTGCCCGCATTATCCGCGACAACGAGGGCAAGACGAAGTATATCGGTGGTGGCGAGGAGTCGTTCGGCTACCTGCCCGGCGACTTCGTGCGCGATAAGGATGCCGTGGCTGCCTGTGCTTTGGCTGCCGAGGCTGCTGCCTGGGCCAAGGATACGATGGGCCTGACACTCTACGAGTGGCTGCAGGAGCTCTATGTGAAGTATGGCTTCTACCGCGAGGGCCTCGTGTCGGTGGTTCGCAAGGGCAAGGAGGGTGCCGAGCTGATCCAGCAGATGATGGTGGACTTCCGCTCGAACCCGCCCAAGTCGATCCTCGGCTCGCCCGTGGTGCGCATCAACGACTTCAAGACCCTGGAGACCATCGACTTGACGACCGGCAAGAAGGAGCCCATCCAGGAGGAGTCGAGCAACGTGCTGCAGTGGTTCACGGCCGATGGCACGAAGGTTTCTGTGCGTCCTTCGGGTACGGAGCCCAAGATCAAGTTCTACTTCGGCGTGAAGGCTGAGTTGAAGTCGGTAGCCGACTACGACCGCGTGCTGGCCGAGTTGGATGGGAAGATTGAGGCGATTAAGCAAGAACTCAACCTCATATAGTTGAGCCGACCTAACGGCCTCTTTTGGCGTTGCAAGGGAATTTTGACTGCTCACATAAGCGAAGTATGCTGCGCGTCAAAATTCCCTTGCGCCTAAAAACAGCCTCGTTATCTCGACTCAACGGGAGGTGCTCTCGGCCGGAACCTTTTGGGGCGTTTTTTATCTCGACTCAACGGGAGGTGCTCTCGGCCGGAACCTTTTGTGGCGAGCGCATTTCCCCACATCTAACACCTGACAATTTATGGAACTAAAAGAGTTGCAACAGCGTGTCGATGAGTGGATCACCACCATCGGAGTCCGCTACTTCAGTGAGCTGACCAATATGGCCGTTCTGACCGAGGAGGTGGGCGAATTGGCCCGCGTGATGGCCCGCAAGTATGGTGACCAGAGCTTCAAGGCGGGCGAAAAGGAGAACCTCGCGGAGGAGATGGCCGATGTGTTGTGGGTCTTGGTCTGCCTGGCCAACCAAACGGGGGTCGATCTCGAGGAGGCCATGGAGGCGACCTTCAGAAAAAAGACGGAGCGCGACCGCCTGCGCCACCTCCAAAACGAAAAACTGACCGCCAAGTAGCGGTCAGTTTTCGTTTTAGGCAACATCTGTCTTAGCTTTTTATCTCTTTGCTCTTTAATAGAGTTGTGAGATGTGTCCCCAATACTCTATATAGATAATGCGACAAAAAAATTATCTTAGGTCACTCTGGTTGAAATAGAAGCGCCAATCTCTATGACTATTGCTATTTACCATAAAATCATATCCGCGTTTATCGGATCTTTGTACGGAACGGGTTGCTCCTCCGTAAGACCACATATAGTATCCTGTATCGGGTCGCCAACAGATGGTTATCATTTGAGGATATTCATACCATTCACCCTCACTGATTATCCAAACATCTGCTGTAATGTTCCATTTTTTAAAATCGTCATTCACAATTTCTTTCGATTTAATTTCATTGTCTACATTGCTCGTAAGATTAATGTTCGATGCTAGCGATACCACAACAAATGATAAAATAGCGAAACAACTTAAAATGAGGTTCTTTTTCATCGTTTTAGTAATTTAGAACTTATTTTCCCTACCAACTTTACGGCTTTTCGGTTTCTCCGTTGTACCTTCGAATAATTGTGATATACGCACAAAAAAAAGCGCGGTACTTTTAGTTTATTCCTATTCAGAGGTGTTTGGCGTAACCCAGGTAGAAGAATAAGTAAAAGCCCACGCAAATGCATGAGCATTTCAACTTTTATTCCCTCTACCTTATAAGTCGCCAAACTTTCTGAATAGCAGAATAAAGCTAAAACGCTTTTCCAAATATGTCTAAAATGTGCGTATTAAACTATACGCAATGTTTCATAGGCTATCAATTTTTAGGTTTTATCTCTACAAATGTAGCAATTTTTTTATCATAATCAAAATGTTGTCCGTCAATTTCTCGATTGGATACTTTTCCTACTTTTCCTACTTCTCCTTGCGCTCCGCTGCTTTTTTGAACTGATGGGGCTATCAGTCTGGGGAAACTGGGAATTATCTACGCTATCAAGCAAACTGATTACTGACAACTGACAACTAAAAAAATAATTGCTAATTTCTAATTGATCATTGAGTTAGAGCCTCTTTACCCGAATTACATTCAGACCGTCGCGCAGGGGGAGAATCACGCTCTCCACGCGCTCGTCGTCGCGCACCAGGCGGTTGAACTCCTGCAACGCCTCGGTGTGGTGGTCGCCGTGGCGGGCGGGTTCGGTTACCTTGCCGTACCAGAGGATATTGTCGGCAATAATAAGGCTCCCTTCCTGCACTAGAGGCACTCCCCCCTCGTCGCCCATCAGCATCCGGTAGTAGGCGGGGTATTCGCGTTTGTCGCCATCCATAAAGACCAGGTCGTAACGCTCACCGAGTCGGGGTGCCCCCTCCAGGGCCGAGCCGATGTGAAGACGAATCTTGTGGCCGTGGGGCGAGCGGTCGAAGAAACTCTGGATGAACTCCTGCTGCTCGTCATCCACCTCGAAGGTGTCCAGGCGTGCCCCCTCGTCGAGCCCTGCCGCGATACAGAGGGCCGAGTAGCCCGTGAAGGTGCCGATTTCGAGCACACGCTTGGGGTGGAGCGTAGCGGTCAGCAACTCGAGGAACTTCCCCTGAATATGGCCAGAGATCATGCGCGGGGCCACCATGCGGTGGTGTGTGGCGCGATCGAGTTCCTCGAGCAGCGGCCCCTCGGGCGAGGAGTGGTCGTGGATGTATTTTTCTATGGGATCCATTTTATCGAATAAGGAATCGGGAGTTAGAAATTGGCAATGAGCAGAGAAAATAATTTTGAATTCTGAATTTTGAATTTCTCGTCTCCTGCTACTTGTATATCAGTCTTGAGGTTTGCGCAAAGACCTCCTCCGAGGCCTCCATCAGGTCGCTTGCTGTGAGGGCCTCCACCTTGCGGTAGACGGCCTCCATGGTGTCTACCTCGTCGTGGCACAGAAGGCTTTTCCCCACCCCGAGCATGTAGCCTTCGTTGCTCTCCATCGAGATGGCCAGCTGGGCAATGAACTGCTTCTTGGCCATCGAGAGTTGGCGGGTGGTGAGGCGGGTGGTGCGCAGGCGGTCGAGCTCTCCTCGGATCAACTCACAGCAGCGTTCGGCGTTGTCGTGGTCCGAGCTGAAGTAGATGGCCACCTGCCCCGAGTCGCTGTAGGGGGTGTAGTTGGCCTCGATCGTGTAGGAGAGCCCATATTTTTCGCGCACCAGCATGTTGAGACGCGAGTTGGCACAGGGGCCTCCCAAAATATTGACTGCCAACCCTAAGGGCAGGCGCTTTTTCTCGTTGATGCCGTAGGCGCGGGCTCCGAGGATGCAGTGCGCCTGGTGGGTGTGTTTCGCTACCTCGCAATCGAACGGTGTATAGGGGGCGGGAGCCTTGCGCTCGAAGGTGCGCGACGATGTCGGAGCCTCCCCGAAATAGCGCAGGGCTGCGGCCTCCACCGCCTTGGGCGAGAGGTTGCCGATGGTCGAAAAGACCAACTGATCGGTCGTGTGCGTACGCTCCACAAAGGCTCGGCAACGGGCGCTGTTGAAACGCTTGAGGGCCTGCTTGCGCCCCAAGATGTTGTGGCCCAACTCCGAACCCTCGAAGAGTAGATCCTCGAAGGTGTCGTAGATGAGGTCGGCGGGCGAATCTTTGTAAGTGTTGATCTCGTCGCAGATCACCTCGCGCTCCTTCTCCAATTCGCGGTCAGGGAAGGTGGAGTGAAAGGCGATGTCGGCGATGAGTTCGGCCGCCTTGCTGAAATCTCCGCGCAGCGTGGTGGTGTGGATCGTGGTGTCCTCCTTGGTGGTGAAGGCGTTGAGTTCGCCTCCGAGATTTTCCAGGCGACAATTCACCTGGTAGGCCTTGCGTTTTTGGGTTCCCTTGAAGAAGCCGTGCTCCACAAAGTGGGCCAACCCCTGTTCGTCCGGTTTTTCGTCGCGGCTGCCGGTGTTGATGCAGAGGGCACAGCGCACTACCCCACCCTTTACTTGACGGTGGATGCCGCGTATGCCATTGGGCAGTCGATAGGTGTAAAACTCCTCCATGTTGCTACTTTTCGTTTCGTTTTTTGAGGAATTGTCCCGTGTAGCTCTCTTTGCAGGCCATCAAGTCGGTCGGCGTACCGCTGAAGACTACCCGGCCGCCGTCGCTTCCCGCCTCGGGCCCCAGGTCGATCACCCAGTCGGCCGATCGGATCACCTCCATGTTGTGCTCCACGATGACGATCGTGTGTCCCTTGGCCACCAAGGCTCGGAAGGCATCCAGCAACTTGTGGATGTCGTGGAAGTGGAGTCCCGTGGTGGGTTCGTCGAAGAGGAAGAGAATTCCACCTCCCGTGGCCGAATCCTTGCCAAGGAACGAGGCGAGTTTCACGCGCTGACTCTCTCCGCCCGAGAGGGTCGAGGAGCTTTGGCCCAAGCGGATGTAGCCCAATCCCACATCATGCAGGGGTTGCAGTCGCTCCACGATGCGTCGGCAAGTGCTATCTTTTGTATCCTCCGCAAAGAAGGCAATCGCCTCATCGACACTCATCGAGAGGATGTCGCAGATCGTCTTTTCGCGGTAGCGCACCTGGAGGATCTCCTCCTTGAAGCGCATGCCGTGGCAAGCCTCGCAGACCAGGGTTACGTCGGCCATGAACTGCATACCCACCTTGATTGTTCCCTCGCCCTGACACTCCTCGCATCGTCCTCCCGGGACATTGAACGAGAAGTTGGCGGGGGTAATGCCCGAGTGGCGGGCATAGGGCTGGTCGGCATAGAGTTTTCGGATCTCGTCGTAGGCCTTTAGGTAGGTTACCGGGTTCGAGCGGGTCGACTTCCCGATCGGATTCTGGTCTACCATCTCCACGGAGCGGATCAGGCTGAGGTCGCCCTCCAGGGCATCGAAATCCCCCGGTTTGACTCCGGTGTCGGTGAGGTGTCGTTTCAGGGCCGGATATAGAATCCCCTTGACGAGCGACGATTTTCCCGAGCCCGAGACTCCCGTGACGCAGGTCATCACCCCCAAAGGAATGTCGACCGTGATGTTCTTGAGGTTGTTTTCGCGGGCACCGCGCAGGGTGAGTTTATGGCTCCAGCCGTGGAGATGATCGGGGGGCGTGATGCTTCGTGTGCCACGCAGGTAGTCGGCCGTGAGCCCCTCTCCCTCGGAGAGCATCTGCTGAAGCGTTCCGCTGAAGACCACTTCGCCTCCATGTTCTCCGGCTTCGGGGCCAATGTCAATCAGGTGGTCGGCGGCACGGATCACCTCCTCCTCGTGCTCGACGACAATCACCGTATTGCCCACGTCGCGCAGTTGGTGCAGCACCTTGATCAGGCGGTGCGTGTCGCGTGGATGGAGGCCGATCGAGGGCTCGTCGAGGATGTAGAGCGACCCCACGAGCGAACTTCCGAGCGAGGTAGAGAGGTTGATGCGCTGGCTCTCCCCTCCCGAGAGGGTTGAGGCCAGGCGATCGAGGGTGAGGTAGCCGAGCCCCACGTCGGCCAGGTATTGCAGGCGGTTTCGAATCTCTACCAAGATGCGCGCACCGCGTTTCTGGTCGTATTCGTCGAGTGGTAGATCCGCAAAGAATTGAATCAACTCCCCCACCGGTTTGCGTACCAATTGGGC
>CAJGDL010000072.1 GCA_904502075.1 uncultured Alistipes sp. | reverse complement strand
TAAGGCTTTCCGTTGTTTTTTATTGTATTTTGACATTCCCTCCCAAACCTGGAGCTCTCTACAAATCAATGCCGGACTCGCGCAAAGAAGTAGAGCAGGAACAAGAGCCCGGCCACCAGGGATAATAGCAGGTTCAGCGGATAGAGAAGAAGGAGCATGAACCATGAGTTCGTACGATAGATGTTGCGCAGAAGCGAAGGGGTCGGAAAGAGGAGCGAAATGAAAGCCTTCAAGCGATCACCCAAACGGTCGATAAACAAAAACTCCCAAAAGAGAGAGGTGAGTTTGCGCCCCAGGCCACGCGTTCGATCGGCCCGATAGTGGGCAACAAAGCGTGAGAAGAGGGAGCCCCCACACAAACATGGGGCCGGATGCGGAAAATCGGAATAGTGGGTACGCAATTGCTCCGAGGTGAGGTAGAACACACGCAGAAATCCATACTCACGGGCCCGCTCTCCCAACGCCACCCACTGCTCGGGAGAGATCGCCCGGGCCAGGAGATAGAGATCGTGGAGCCACTTCGAATCGCTATACTGGTGGAAGCAGGCATGTTGCGCCAAAAAGAGCCACTCATCAAGCGGTTCCATGGTGCGCAGGCTTCGCCCTTCGGATTTACAACGAGCAAGCGCATCGGCATTGAATCGCTCCACGGAGCGACTGAAAAACTTCTTGGTGACAAAAGCCGTGTGCAGATCCACATCGACGGTAAGATGCGGCACCGAAGCCCGCAGAGCGACCTTACCCTTTCGAGCGCGGGTCGCCTGATTGCTCATAAAATCGAATTGGAGGGTATAGCCCCGCTGTTGCAGACGCTCGATATAATCGCCCAAGCGATCTGCGGGAGAGATCAAGAGGTCGATATCCCCGACTGCGCGGTCGAACCGCTCGGAATAGAGCGTCCGAAGAAGCGCGATTCCTTTGAGAGGAACCACCTCGCAGATCCCCTCCGCCAAGCGGCAGAGTTCTTCAAACTGATTCAGAATCAGCATCGAACGCGCAAGGTCAAAAGGCTCGGCCTTCACTCTCTTCTCGGTCATAAGTTTACGGTATTAGCGGGGTCCTTCTTCTGAAATTTGAGAAACATCCGCGCGCGCTCCTCGGGCGTGGCCCGCTGAAATGAGGCTCGCGTGAAGAGTTTGCTTTGGCTTTCGAAACGGCCCAAAAGACAATTCGCACAGAGCTGATTATCGGCCCGATGCGTAAGGAGGAGCTGGCGACGCAGGCGGCGCGTTGCCGAAGCATTGTAGAGATGGCGGTAGGAGTCCTTGAGCATCGACCCCACCACCGTATCTCCCGAATAGTCGAAACTACAAAAGGCCACATCGCCATTCCAGAGTACGGAGAGCATCCCCGAGGCCTGGTTACAGAGATCGTTATGCGAGGCCAGGTGTCCGGAAAGATCGCCCGTATGAGGAAGAGCCGGCCAAGGCCACGCAACCGAGAGCGAAATCGTGTTCAACTGCCCGAAGCGATCGAAAAGAGATTGACAAACAGCCTCCAAATCCTCCGCGTGGGAGCCATCCACAATCATATTGAGGCCATAATGACGCTTTGCCTCGGCAAAAATGCGGTCGATTCGAAGCAACGCCGCCTCAGCCTCCTCATAGCGAGCCGGCGTACGAATCTGCTCGTAGTGGGCCTTCGACAAGAGATCCATCGAGAAGGCGATCTTCACCCCTCGCACCGAGAGCAACTCGCGCAGGAGTCCCTCGTCGATGCGATATCCATTGGAGAAGACCACCGGAAGGATTTTTCGCGCCATAAGTTGTCGGGCGAAATAGACCAGATCTTTATTCAGAAAGGGCTCTCCGCAGAGGTGCAGGAAGCATTGGCGTGCCGGAAAATCGAGGTTTTGCAGGACCCGATCAAAGGTCTCTCGCGTCATCACCCCGCGTTCACGCAACTTCACCCCCGGAATGCCATTCGGGCAGCACGAACAGGCAAGCGTGCAGCGGTTTGTGGTCTCGATGACCAGCGTATCGGGCATTCGAAAGCGCCAACCACGCAACAAAAGGCCATCGACCAGGCGACGTTTCCAAACCCGAAAGTGATATTTCAGAAGGGCCTTATTCATGGCTTTTTCCCGATTTATAACTCAAACAAGCCCCCTGACAAAGGCGGCGCGCATAGAGGTAGCAATCCGCACACGACTCGCGAAGGGGAGCCAGCAACAGACGCTCCACCTCGGGGCGGAATTTTTCGCCGACCTGCCCCCACGAGAGCCCCTCGTCAAAAGCGATTTTCGGCGCAGAGAGCCCCAAGCAAGGGGTGAAGTTCATCTCGGGCGAGAGGCAGATATTGTGCATGTAGTCATCCTCGTAGATGTTGCAGAGCGAGGCACCGTAGCCCTCCTGCAGCAGCCGTTCGGCCACCCCCGTCGAGAAGAGGCAGAGAGGCAGCGGCTTGGCAAACCCCAAGGCAATGCGCTCGGCATCGGCCCGGGCCACCAATCCCTCAATCAAGGGAACATAGGCCTCGAAGCGGCTCAAATCGACATACGCGTTGGTCGCCTTGAGCGAGGGGATCGTCAGCGCCACATGCAGACGAGGGATACCGGTCTGATGGAGGAACTCGAACCACGGTTCAAACGATTTAGAATCCGTCGAGGTGATGTTGGCGCGTGCCACCAACTCAATTTTTCTCTCCTTGGCCAACTCGATATTACGCATCATCGCCCCCCGAAGTTGAGGATTTTGAAGCGACTCGTCGGTAAGGTGAAGGTAGACAGCCCGCACCACCTCGGAACGAAAATCGGCCAAGCGGGAGCAGTCGATCGTAAAGTTCGAAGCGAAATAGGTGGTCATCCCCGACTCGCGGACCGCAGCCAGGAAGCGGGGCAGAAAGCGATACATCAGGGGCTCACCGCCACAAGGGGTGATCGACTCCACCCCCTCGCGCTTTGCCCAACGAAAGATCCTCTCCAAATCCTCTTCCGAGATCTCTCGCCGTGCAATATCGTTCGAGAAACAGTAGGGACAATGCAGATTGCACCACCCTGTCACAAAGACCATCAGTTGGCGCAGAGGAGAATTCGGGGGCAGGGGTTCGGACTCCCGAAATTTCGGGTGGTGATGCTCCAGGTCGGCCCTGATTCCCGGGAATTCGACACGCAGACGAGGCCAAAGTTGCAATGCACGCTCGCAATCCTCCTCCAGCCAGCGATCCAAACAGGCGAAGAAGAGGTATTGTGCGGCATGCAGCCCCTCGAAGAGGGCATACTTACGGCTCGGATCGAAGGGCTCGGGAGGGGCGAATCCCTCCCCGAGGAAGGGAAAACGCGCCAGGGCGGGCATCCTCAACAGAGAGGCCCCCCGCGGTTGGGCGAGGTAGTCGAAAAAGAGGTCGTAGCACCGCTCAAACTGCACGACAATCTCTTGAGCAGCCACCTCTTGGAATTCGCCTCCCAACGCCCACAAGGCCTCTATATCCTGACGACTAAGCATGTTCAAAAAGGGATTTATCGAGCAGGTCGCGACGACCGAACCAGAAGGCATAGAAGGGGATCTCGTCTGCTACCCGCTGGCAGATATCCTGCCACACCTCAACATCGTACTGCATGCGGGCATTGTTACTGGCTCGCATCAGGCGCACCACCGCCTCGATGGGCTCCTGGCGCTCCAGGTGCGAAAGTTCCTCTTTCGAGCGGCGCACATAGTAGAGGTTCTTGATCGGGGCACTGTGCAGCACCTTGCAGCCCGACTGGCTGACCACATCGATGAAATCTTTTCGCCGTTTTGTGTGGGGCGGAAAGAGTTTTGCCTCGAACAGAAGACTTCCGACACGAAGTTGCCCCTGCTCCTCGAACAAAAAGACAATATCGTCGCCCATATAGGTGGCTCCCTGCTTCACCAAATCGGTCGAAAGGGTCGATTTCCCATGGCCGCTCTCCCCCACAAAAACATGGCCGAAGCCACCCAACTCCACCGCTGCGGCATGAATCGTATAGCGGTTGTACATCGCCATCACCGTGTGGATCAGAATCACAATCGGATCGGCAATGTCGGGACGCTCCACATGACGAAACATCGTCTTACGGCAAAGCATACAGCAGATCGTGCGTGCCGATGAGCGATCGTGAATCACCCACATCTCATGCGAAAGAACCAGATAATCGAGTTCGGTCGCGGCCGAATGATACCAATGAACATGGTTTTTTTGGTGGAAGCAGCCCACATAATAGCCATCCCACTTCGTCACCACATCGTTCGGCATCTGCAAAGGCTCCCACACGGGTCGGAATTCGATCGTATGCAACGGGGCCTCGGGGGCCTCCTGCTCTTTGCAGCGATGATGCAGAAAGAGTTTTTCGAGCTTTTGAATCTCGTGCTCACAATCGCTCGACCAACGCAACTTAACGCCAGCAACGAGCGTGAGCAACTCATATCTCTTATTTATTGATGCTTCTCCCATAAGAATTCAAAAAAAAGGCGGATCGACCGCACGCCGATCCACCTACCCTCAGAAGACTAATAACGATAATACAACGTCGTGTAGTGCAGCGAGACATAGTACAAGCTGCCTTGCACGATGTTCTTCGACTCGTGCTTCTGCGTTGCGGGCTTTTCATAGACCTTTTTCATAGTCATAAAAATTATTAGTTAGTAAAAAGAGGGTTTTCGTTACTTCGGGGAGGGAAGGTACCCCCTCCTCTCGAAGAGGTTTCGCTCAAGCACGGAGGTCTACGATGAGTGTCCCCGGCTATTCAACCGCACCTCGGGAGGGGACTACTCCAAGAGTTTTTCCGAGCGCCACTGCTCGAGTTGCTCCTTCAAATCGGCCGCCAACTGCGAGGGATCGACCCCCTCGTACTCTCCCTGAAGGTACTCCAACAGAGCGGCCTCGTCCAACCCGCGAGCCACTGCCTGCCAAATGTCGCTCGCCACGGCATTCATCGTATAGTAGACTCCGCTCGTTACATTCACAGCGACCACCTTGTCCTGCAAGGTCTTCCACGATATATTCTCAGCAATCTTCATAACTCTTATAAATTTAGGTTCTTTACTCCGATTAAATTTTTTGCCAGGCAGGCCCCATTACACTTCTCGGGACTCATCAGGTTGCAGGTGGCACACTCCACCTTGCGACCCAACTTGCGATAGGGGGCAAACCGTTGCTCAAACCAATCCTTGGCCGCGTCGTAATTTTCAAACTCCGAGTAGGGTTTCGACCCCACGGTGGCCAATGACAGGCAATAGATCACCTCTCCGGTAGGGGTGATGTCCAGGCGTGAGCAGCAGCCCGAACGCACCTGCGATCCACACTGCCACAAAATCCCCAACTGTTCGTCGGTAAAGGCACAGGTCGGAACGCCACACTCATACTGCAAGACGATATCCTCCTTGGCCGCCTCCTTGGCCAACTCCACCACCTTGCCGGCCACCACACCATACTCGTCATCGGCCAACGCATAATTGGCCTGCGTGAGTGTCGGCAAGACGAAGCCCACCTTGATGTTGGGTGCCAACTTGAAGCGACGCACCAAGTCGAGCGCCCAAAAGTTGTCATCCTCTCCGGGCATCACATTGAAGGTGATCGAGGCCCGATCGCCGAGTGCGGCCAACGCCCGCTCGATACGATCGCGCTGCTCCTCGCTCCACTTATAGGGGGGATTCACATTGACCACCCAGGCGATAGGCAGCATACCCAACTTCTCGGCATAAAGCGGCGCCGGCTCCGAGGCCAGGTTCGAAAAGATCGTGATCGGAAAATCCCGCTCGAGCAGCGTATCGACAATCCACTCGAATTTCGGGTGGAGCGTCGGCTCGCCACCCATCAGGTGGATCGGACGACGATAGTTCGTCTTATCGAGCCAGGAGAGAATCCCCAAAAAGGTCTCATCGCTCATGGCCTGCTTGGGCACGGCCGGCACCATGCGGTCCATACCAAAACAATAGGGGCACTTATAGTTACACCAGTTGGTCAGCATTAAATTTGGCATACTCAACTTTTTTTCGGTTGTTTTGACTCTTTGTTTTACCTCTTGAGTGAGGGCTGTGTTTACCTTGTCGAATGAAAACTACGACAACCGCCCTGACATAGTCCGCGGCGCATCAGGTCGCAACTACGACACTCCTCAAAGATGCCGACTCGCGGGCCCAACAACTCCTCGTTCCGGAGCATCAGGAGCCGATCCAGCGCCTCCATGCTCTCCACCGAGAGGGCATCCACCCGTCCCAATTGGAAGAGCGGGAAACAGTTCCAGGCCTGCAACTTGGGGCCGATGTCGATGGCCGCCCCGCACAAGAAACTCATCTGGCACCCCAAACGCTCCAAGCAGCCGAGTTGTTCGGTCGAGAACATGCAAGCCGTAAAGCCGCAGTCCATCGAGAGGGAGATTTGGCGTTCGGCGGCCGCCTTCGCAACACGCACGAAGTACTCTCCCGCCTCGCGATAGCACTCCTTGGGGATATAGCTGTTTCCTCCGCTGTAGATCGGCAGAGCAATGCCCACACGAATATTGCGACTCAGCCCGAAGTTGTCGATCAGATCAAAGAGGTATGAAGCATCGGCCTCCAGGTCGAAGATCGTAAACGAGAGCGACGAGATGGGGCCGAACTTGCGAAAGAAACGATCCAAATTGAGGTACTTCTCCTCGGTGTAGGTGTCACGTGTGCCGACATTGACCACAAAGTTCATCCGATGGGCAGCCTCTTCGAGCGGAATGGCGGCCAACGCCTCGGGCAGCGGATCGGTGGCACTGGTAAAGATTTTCGCGAAGATGCCGCGCTCCTTAAACAAGGCAAAGAGCTCCTCCAGATAGGGATACAGAAAGGGTTCTCCCCCCAACAATCCCAAAACAGGCGGATTGAGCGGGGCGTAATGATCGAGCAGCGAGCGCACCTCGTCGATGGTCAGAAGCTCCTCAACATCCCCTCCAGACTGCTTCAGCACCTTACGAGCAAAGCAAAAGGGACATCCTCGGCGACATTTGTGGGTGAGGTAAAGATTGGGCATAGGCCTTCAATTTAGTTGTTCATCGATTCAAACACTCGATCCTCCCGGATCAAAGCCCCTGGTGATAACGCGCCAAATTACGCTCCTTAACAAAGTAGCGATACACGCCGTCATCGGCCACCTCGCGAAGTTTCGAACGAACAACCGTGGGATTCTTCAACAAAAAATCCTTGTCGTTGCGCGTCACCCAGGCATGGCCCCGATCCCCCGACCGATAAAAGGTCAGCACAATATTGATACGGTAATTCCCCCGTCGATCCAAACGGCTGCAAATGGCATATATCCACTTCGAGAGAAAGAGGCACTTGTTTTTTATCATCGTAATGCAAATTTACGATTTTCCGTCAAGAAATACAAATCCACTGCGTAAAATTTACAGCCACGGCGTAAAATTATCGCCCCGCCTCTCATTTTTCACATTTTATGATCGTAACAGCACTTTATATTACAGCAGTCGCATCGTTACAAAAATCGAAAGAAAGTGCATCTCTCCCAATTTTTTTATATCTTTGTCATCGTAACGACTGCGTATGCAAAGGCCGATGCACCCAAAGCAATGGAACGAGCGTACAAAAAACACAAGAACAACGAGTAACCCACACAAGATCATGAAAAGAGCCCTCTTTATCATCGCCGTCATCCTCTCGACCGCCTGCACCCCCAAAATGGAGGTGGAGGTATCGAACCCCTCGGAGATCGACCGCAGGTACGAAACCGTGGAGATCGCCTGGAGCGAACTGGAAGAGCGAGGCTTCTCGCCCCAAGAGGTCGTCGTATGGTTCAACCGAGAGGAGATTCCCTCCCAGGTGCTCTTCAACAGCCAAAAGGAGCCCCATTCGCTTATCTTTCAGTGCTCGACGGCCGCCGGAGCGAGCGAACGCTATCTGATCAAGGAGGGGATCCCCGCCCCCTACCCCGTGGAGGCTATCGGTCGCTACGACTCGGAACAAAAGGCCTACACCTGGGAAAACAACAAGGTCGTCTATCGGCTCCACCCGAGTGGGATGGAGTGCTGCCGAGAGGGGCTCGCGTTGGGACAAGAGTGCTCGGCCCCCTACCTCAATGAGCGAGTTTGGATAACCGAAGAGCAGCCCTCTCACGAGACCCTCAACAACGGGCCGATCCGCACCACCGTAAAGCTCACCTACGCCCCCTTCCAAGTCGAAGAGCAGCCTGTGAAGCTCACGAAATACATCTCGCTGGATGCCCACAGTCGATTCAACCGCATCGAGAGTCTCTACGAAGGCCGTTTCGAAACCCTGCCCATCGCCTCGGGATTCCTGCGCCAGGAGGTGAATGCACTCACCTCGACCGAAGAGTGGATCGCCTTCGCACAACCCCTTGCCGAGGGGGAGGGTAACCTCTATTTCGGCATCATTCAGCCCGGCGCAGAGTTCCGTGCCGATGCCGATGGCTTTGTAGCCGCCCTCTCCGAGGTGGAGAGTGGTATTCCGATGGTCTATTATGCCGGCTCGGGCCTGAGCGATGTGAAGGACATGCGCCACTGGATGGAGCTCCTCGAGGAGGCCGCAGCCGCCGTAAGCAACCCCTTGGAGGTGACGATTTTATAGGTTCACAGCAATCGTATCCACTCTTAACAACTCATACGCCTCAAACATGATTCGTATCGGAGTGATATCGGACACGCACAGCTGCTTTGACGAGACGTTGCGCAACTTCCTGCGCGATGTGGACGAAATTTGGCACGCTGGCGACATGGGTTCACTCGAATTGGCCGACGAAATAGCCGCCTTCAAGCCCCTGAAAGCCGTCTATGGCAACATTGATGGAGGGGTTACACGACGCGTCTACGACGATTTCGCCTGGTTCCGATGCGAAGAGGTGGGGGTACTAATGACCCACATCGGGGGTTATCCGCGCCACTACGCCCCGGGGGTGGTACAACGCATCGTGGGGTGCAAACCCAAGCTCTTCATCGCCGGCCACAGCCATATTCTGAAGATCATCTACG
>CAJGDL010000071.1 GCA_904502075.1 uncultured Alistipes sp. | reverse complement strand
GGAACTCATTACGGGCCATCCGATCGAGATTATTAAGACCGAGGAGCGCTTTATGGTGCGTCTTCCCCTGAAAAAACCCTTGAAACGATGATGCGTGTATTGATCATAGAGGATGAGACGGCGGCGGCCCTTAACTTGCAGGCGATCCTTTCGGAGTGTGGCTCCGAGTGGAGTGTTCAGGCCATTTTGGAGAGTGTCGAAGAGAGCGTGGCGTGGTTCAAGGAGCATCCGATGCCCGATCTGATCTTCATGGACATCCACCTGGCCGATGGCGATTCGTTTCACATCTTCCGTCAGGTGGAGATCTCGGCTCCGGTGATCTTCACCACGGCCTACGACCAGTATGCCCTGGAGGCCTTCAAGGTCAACAGCATCGACTACCTGCTGAAGCCGATTGCGCGGGCCGACATGGAGCGTGCGCTCAAGAAGTTGCAACTCTTCTCGAAGTTGGAGCGAAAGGATTATGGTGAGCGTCTCGGGAAGATGGCCCACCGCGAGGTGCAACGGGGTGAGATGCCCCAGACCTTTTTGGTGCAGGTGCGCGATAAGATCATTCCGCTCCACCGCGACGAGATTGCCTATTTTTATACGCGCGATGAGCGGGTGGTGGCGTGCGATTTGAAGGGTCGTCAGTTTCAGTTGGACAAGACCCTGGAGGCGTTGCAGAGCATGCTTCCCGAGCAGGAGTTCTTTCGTGCGAACCGTCAGTTTATCGTGGCGCGTCGTGCCGTGAAGGAGATTTCGGTGTGGTTTAGTAGCCGTCTTACGCTCTCGTTGGTGGTCGAACTACCCGAACGATTGGTTATCTCCAAGGCGCGTGTCCCCGAATTCAAGCGGTGGTTGAGGGCGATTCACCCCTCAAATTAGTCGCTTCACCCCCCAATTCCACCCGTTTCCCTTGCCCGAGTGTTGTGTACGCATCGCTCGGGCTCTATCTTTGCATCAACAACCCAACAAATTTATTCACTTTTTAAAATTTTTCAAAAAATGAAAAAGGTAAAGATTGGTTGGCTCGTTGCACTCTTCGTGATGATGAGTGTCGTAGCCGTAAGGGCGCAGGAGTGCCCGAATGGCGTGGGAAAGCGGGATGGCAACACCCCCACTCCGACGGAAAAAATGGAACAGCGCACGCAGCGCCTGGCCAAGGCGTTGGATCTCAGCCCCGAGCAGCGTGCCGAGTTGGAGCAGTTCCATCGCGAACGCGCACAGCGTATGGTCGAGCAGCAGGCCGCCTTTGCCGCTCAAATGGCAAAAGACAAGGAGCGGATGAAGCAGATCCTCACCCCTGAGCAGTTTGCCAAGTGGGAGCAGATGCAGCAGCAGATGCGCTCCGGAGCGCACCATCACAAGGGTGGCCCCCACTGTAAGGGGGTAGCCCCGAAGCAGAGCGATTCGACATGCGCTCGTGGGGCGTGCGATAAGAAGGGACCCCAAAAGGCGTGTTGCAAAAAGGAGCATTGCAAGAAAAAGGGGGACAGCAAAAAAGAGTGTGGTAAAAAGAGGTAATCCGAAGAGTTCTAATTGGTTGATAAATTTTGAGGAGATAATGCTCCCTGCGGGAGATTATCGAACACGCTGCGACGAATAGTTAGATCGTTTTCTCTTGTAGGAAAAGTCTTAAGAAGTTAAAGTGTTTGTGCTGTCGCAGTCGGCGGATCGGCAGTCGCCGGTCCGCCTTTTTTTTGCGAAAGAGTTGGCGTAGAATATAAAAAACACTATCTTTGCCGATTAGTTGGAAATAACAGAATTAGTTGGAAATAATTAAGTAAAACTTTCAGATGAAGAGATGGATATTGACCCTTTTGGGGGTCATGGTTGCGGGGGCGGTTGCCGCACAAACCGTCACGGTGAAGGCTACCGTATGGGATACGGAGGCCAAGGCCGGGTTGCCGGGGGCAGTCGTGGAGCTGACCTCGAAGGCAAACGCCAGCCTAAAGAGCCACTACACTTCGGGCTACAACGGTGAACTTTCGATGCCGAAGGTGAAGTATGGCGAGTACACGATTTCGGTCTCGTTCCTGGGTTATGAGACGGTGGAGAAGCAGATCAAGGTGGATGCGGCGAACCACAACCTGGGGCGTATTGAGTTGAGCCCTTCGGCCCAGCAGATCGAGGCGGTGGTCAAGGAGGTGCAGGCGTTGCGCACCTCGCAGAAGGGCGACACGCTCAGTTACAATGCCGCGGCCTTCAAAGTGGCGGCCGATGCCGATGTGGAGGGCCTCTTGAAGAAGATGCCCGGTATCACGCTCAACAACGGGTCGGTGGAGGTGCAGGGCGAGTCGGTGAAGAAGATCTTTGTCGATGGCAAGGAGTTCTTCGGCGAGGATGTGACGACGGCCATCAAGTCGTTGCCGGCCGAGGCGGTGGATCGTGTGGAGGTCTTCAACAAACTCTCGGATCAGGCCGAGTTCTCGGGCATGGACGATGGCGAGGGTTACAAGGCACTCAACATCGTCACCCACTCGAATATGCGTCAGGGTCAGTTCGGAAAGATCTATGCCGGAGGCGGTTACGACTTCGAGCAGGAGGAGTTCCGTTACCTGGCCGGTGGCAATGTCAATATCTTCAATGGCGACAGCCGTGTGTCGGTCATCGCGCTGTTCAACAATGTCAACCAGCAGAACTTCTCGTTCGAGGATATCTTGGGCGTGAATGGAGGTGGTGGTGGCCGCGGTCGCGGTGCCGGAGCCTACATGGTGCGCCCGCAACCCGGTGTGGCCAAGGTCAATGCCATCGGCTTGAACTACTCCGATGTGTGGGGCAAGGAGAACCAGGTTACCTTCCAGGGTAGTTACTTCTTCAACCACACCCATACGGTGAACCACTCCACGCGCGATCGTTGGTCGGAGTTCTATGCCACGATCGACGAGGAGCAGATCTTGCAGCGCGATACCCTTACGGAGGTGGGCAACTCCCAGACGACCAACATGAACCACCGTTTCAATGCCCGTTTGGAGTGGAAGATCTCGCCCAATCAGTCGCTTATGTCGCGTACCTGGATCAGTTACCAGTCGAACGACCCGATGAGCCTGAAGGAGGGCTATCAGTGGGGTCAGAGCGGCTATTCGCACCTCTACGACAAGAGCCTCTCGGAGTCTGGAGGTTTCAACTTCAACGAGTTCTTGCAGTATCGTGCCAAGTTGGGCAAGGCGGGTCGTACCATCACGCTCGATGGCAATGTGCGTTACAAGGATTCGGATCGCTCGTCGGAGAGCTGGGCCAACCGCGCCGATGCCGCCCCCTACGATCCCGAGGCGGTGGCACCCTACCCCTATCCGGCCCTCGACCTGCTCTACCAGCGAATTACGGCCCCTACATCGGGCCTCGACTTGCGCGGCAACTTCACCTACACGGAGCCCGTGTCGAAGTTCGCCCAGGTGAGTCTGCAGTATCGCTTCAACTACGAGCAGGAGGAGACCGATCGTCGCTCCTACACCGAGCAAACGCTCCCCGAGGGGTTGATCTTTGCGCTGAACCCCTCGCTCTCGAACAGTTATTCGAGTACCTATACCTCGCATCAGGTGGGCCCCGGTTTCCGCTGGGCCAAGGAGCGCAACACCCTGGTGGCCAACTTCTACTACCAGCGTTCGGAGTTGGAGGGGGAGATGATCTACCCCTCGACGAGCTTCATGAAACACGCCTACAACCACTTTACCTACTTCCTGATGCTCAACATGCAGTTCAACCCGCAGAACTCGATTCGTCTGTTTGTGAACTCGCGCACCCAGGAGCCCGATGTGGCCAACCTGCAGGATGTCTACAACCTCTCGAATCCGCAGTACATCTCGAAGGGTAACCCCAACCTCGACCCCTCCTACTCGCACAATGTGCGTTTCCACTATGTGAACTCCAATATCGAGAAGGGGCGCACCTTCATGTGGATGGCCATGATGACCAACACCTCGGACTACATCGCCACGAATGTGGACTACGGCAAGGAGATCACGGTCGATGGGGCCACCTACCACCCCTTGCAGTACTCCGAGCCGGTGAACATGGACGGCTACTGGTGGTTGCGTACCCACCTGAGTTACGGTCTGCCGCTCAACTTCATGAAGTGTAACCTCAACATGATGGCCGGTGTGAACTACTCGACCACGCCGAGCCGAATGAACGGTGAGCGCAACGATGCCTCGAACATGGGCTACGATGCCAACTTCACGCTGGGTAGCAACATCTCGGAGCATGTCGATTTCACCCTCTCGTGGTACGGAGCCTACAACGTGGCCAAGAACTCGCTCGAGGTGCTGGCCAAGGCGGGCAACAACGAGTACTTCAGCCACACGGCCTCGGCCAACCTGAAGTGGACCTTCTGGAAGGGTTTCACCCTCACGGCAAGTGCGGCTTACAGCCAGTATAAGGGTATTACGAACGACTACAACGAGGATTTCCTCCTCTGCAATCTCTACCTGGGCAAGAAGTTCCTCAAGAGCCAGCGTGCCGAGGTGCAGATCGGTGTGAACGACCTGCTGAACCAAAATACGGCCTTCTCGCGCACGACGGGTTCGGGTTGGGTACAGAACGCCACGAACAGTGTGATCGGTCGCTACTACATGGTTAACCTGGTCTTCAACCTGCGTAACTTCGGCAAGAAGGGCTCGAAGAATATCGAGGACTACGAGGGGATGAGCGGTACGCGCAGCGGTGGCATGATGCGCCCCGGCATGGGACACCACCCCCGCTTCTAATCGCGGAAGAGGATCCGTTGAAAGAGGAGTCGCCTTGCATAAAGGCGACTCCTCTTTTATAATTCAGAATTTCCTCATCGTCATCCCGAGAATTTTCATTTTAAGGCGTAGCATCGCCTGGTGGTGTTGCATGAAAATTCGTGGGGATCTTCCTATTATCAAGGAGTTATCAAGTCGCATAACCGCCCAATCGACAAGGCGGTTTGGGGCAAGCCTCGGTTTGGGTAAGCGGTAGATTGCCACACTTTTGCATGATTTCTCTGCGCTTTCCGATAGCCCCTAAAATGCAAAAGTTCGCAATGACGAGGAAATTTTGAATTTTGAATTCTGAATTTTCATTTGCTTTCATATTTCATCCATTTCACGGGGGGGTAGCCGTGAAATGGGTGAAATATTTTTTTACGGTTTTCAGGCAACGCCGAGAGGCTATGCAAGGCCCTAAAAGGAAGATCCCCCTTGAAACCCCTCTTCCCGTCGGAATTGGCCGGGGATGCGTTACTCCTGCTCGAGGGTGATTAGGGTCAGTTCGGGGGTGGCTCCGATGCGGGCGGGGATGCCCACCGAGCCGACTCCGTCGTTGATGTAGAGGTGTCGCCCCTCCTGGCTGTAGAGGCCGCTCCAGCGGGTGTAGAGGAGTGCCGCGAGCGACCAGCCACGGGCTCCGAGGGGGAGTTTGTGTTGCATGCTGTGGACATGGCCCGAGAGGGTCAAGTCGCCGTAGCCACTCGTGCGGATGTCGTCCCAGGGCTGGGGCAGGTGGCAGAGCGTGAGGTTGAACCAGTGGGGCGAGAGGGTGTCGTAGAGGGCTTGGGGCTGGTATGTTGCGGGTAACTCGCGGGTGTGGCGCAGGTTGCGCAGCGACCGCTCGAAGCCGATGCCCGTGAGGCTGATCGTGTCGTGGTGGCGGATCAGCAGGCGGTGCTCATTCTCGAGGAGTTGCCACCCCATTTGACGCTCCTTCTCGATCACCAGGCGGGTGTTCTCCTCGCGCGGGAGGCGGAGGCTGTCCTTGATGTAGAAGCCCAGGTCGTGGTTGCCCGTCACGGCGTAGACTCCGAGTGGAGCCTTCAGGCGCGAAAGTTCGTCCATCACCTCCCGGGTGAGTTCCGTGTGGCGGATATTGACCAGGTCGCCCGTGAAGAGGATCAGCTCGGGTTGTAGCGCGAGGATCGTATCCACCAGCCGACGACACTCCTCCACGGGGCGGAGAAGCGACCCCACATGCAGATCCGAAAAGTGGAGCAGGCGGGCCCCCTGCCAACCGACCGGAAGACGACTGCTGCGGATGGTTACCTCCTCCACGCGAAGGGCCGTGCGCCCGACCGCCACCCCGTGGATCAGCGCAAAGAGCACTCCGCAGGCGACGACCACCGAGGCGATTCGTGGGGCCTTGTGGCGGAACAGCCACCCCAGGTAGAGGAGAAAACGCACCTGCATGGCCAGGTAGATCATCAGGCACCAACTGCCGCGCAGGAGCATCTCTTCGGGCAGGTTGTCCGTGCGCAGCGAGGCCTCGAGGAGCGAGAGCAGGGGCAGGAGAGCACCCGCGAGGATCGCTCCGTAGATTACCCGACGGAGTCGGGGCCCAAGATGGGCGTGGCGCGAACGCCAAAAGAGGTAGTCGATGGCCAAAGGGGCCGCCATCAAAAGGGGGATCAGGTATTTCATCATCATGCGACAAAGGTACAATTTAAATTCGAATCGTCTCTCTTTTCTTCTTTATTGTTTTTGTGGGGGGCGGGCTCCCCGCTTGGAGTTGCCCCCCTGTGCTGTTTGCTTTGGCACATATCTTGCTCTATGGCTCGGCAGGTTCAACAAATCTCGGAGCAAAATGGATTAAAAAACAACATGTCGCCGATAAACGACAAAACAGAACAAAAACAGTAATCTTAACCAAAAACAAATGCGTATGAAAAGATTTCGACACCTATTCGTGTGGCTGCTTGCTTCGGCGGCACTTCTTCCTGCTTCGGCTCAGCGACACGCGCGATCGGAGTATGATCCGACCCTCTACCTGATCTCGGTACACGAGATAGACACCTTTATGATGGATTGCGGGGCGCGTCAGGAGGCGGCCCTGAAGAATCGCATGGCGGCCGAGGGGGCTATTCGTGACCACGAGCAGACCTGGCGCAAGGGCTACCACCAGCCCGAGAAGCCCCAATTCATCTTCGCCTCGAAGAACAACCGCTTCTCGTTGGCTTTGGGAGGTGCCATCGAGTTGCGCACGAGTTACGATTTCGATGGGCTGATCAACAGCAACGACTTCATTCCGGCGCGTATTCCGATGTCGCCCGACTACAACACCGCGCAGCAGGTGATGATGGATGCCACGGCCTCGTCGCTCTACCTGAAGGCGATCTCCAACACCCGTTGGGGGCGTGTTACGGTCTTTGTGCAGGGCGATTTTCGGGGTGGCTCGGAGTTGAGTTACACGCCCCACCTGCGCTCGGCCTATGTCAATTTTGCCGGCTTCACGGCGGGTCGCGACTACACCACCTTCTGTGATTTGGAGGCGGTGGCCCCCACGGTGGACTACCAGGGCCCCAATGCCTACAACAGCCGCTTTGCCACGATGTTGCGCTACGAACACGCCTTTTGGCGCGACATCCTCCGCGTGGGTGTGGCGGCCGAGATGCCGCAGGTGAGTGCCACCTATGGCAACCACTTCGCCCCGCTCAAGCAACGCATGCCCGACTTCCCGGTCTATGCCCAAGTCGCTTGGGGTGAGAATCGCGCGAGCCACCTGCGTGCCTCGGCCGTCTTCCGCAACCTCTATGCCCACAACCTGCTCACGGGCAACAACACCTCGCTCTTTGGTTGGGGTGTGCAGGGGAGCGGCCACATCCGCGTGATCCCGATGCTCGACCTCTACATGAGTGGTGTCTATGGCAAGGGGATCACCCCCTACATCTCCGATCTCAATGGCTCGGGGCTCGACTTCATCCCCGATCCCGACTCCCCCACCTCGCTCACCACACCGGCCATGTATGGTTGGCAGGCGGCCGCCCAGATCCACCTCTTCTCCGATTGGCTCACCCTCTCGGGAGGTTACTCCACGGCCGTGGTGCGCAAGAGCGGAGGCATCCTCTCGCCCAACCAGTACCGCGAAGGGCAGTACATCTTCGGCAACCTCTTCTGCCATGTTACCCCGCGCATGACCCTCGCCGTGGAGTACCTCTACGGATCGCGCGAGAACATGGACGGGGCAACGAACCACGCCAATCGTGCCTCGCTGATGATTAAGTACACCTTCTAACGCTCCTGCTCGGATTTTGTGGGGTGCGAATGGAGTCTCGGCTACCATTCGCGCTCCTCTTCCGTGTGTGGGTCGGTGCCTCGGGGGAGAGAGGGGGGAGCCCGCTATAAGATAATATGATGGAGATATAGGAAAAAATAATTGTTTTTTATTGCGCGAAATTGAGAAATCCTGCTATCTTTGCATCAGGAAAAACAAGAAAACAGAGAATAAAACACACTTAAAACGAAACATTATGAAAAGCGTAAAAGGAACCAAAACCGAGCAGAATTTGTTGAAGTCGTTTGCCGGCGAGAGCCAGGCCCGCACCCGCTATACCTTCTTTTCGAGCGTAGCCAAGAAGGAGGGCTACGAGCAGATCGCAGGCGTATTCATGGAGACCGCCGAGCAGGAGAAGGAGCACGCCAAGCGTTTCTTTAAGTTCCTGGAGGGGGGCGATGTGGAGATCACGGCTACCTACCCTGCCGGTAAGATCGGTACCACGGCCGAGAACCTGCTGGCTGCTGCCCGCGGTGAGAACGAGGAGTGGGATATGCTCTACCCCGAGTTCGCCAAGGTGGCCGACGAGGAGGGCTTCCCCGAGATCGCCGCAGCATTCCGTGCCATTGCTACGGTGGAGGCCGAGCATGAGCGTCGCTACCTGAAGCTGCTGAGCCGCCTGACGGATGGCAACTTCTTCAAGCGCGATGGCGAGATCTGGTGGCAGTGCCGCAACTGCGGTTTCATCGTGAAGGCCGAGGAGGCTCCCCTGCTCTGCCCCGCCTGCAAGCACCCTCAGGCCTACTACGAGCCGATGAAGGAAAACTATTAGAATTGCATGTAAAAGTTTGGGAAAGTTTGAAAATAGTTTGTAGAGGGAGGAGCGATCCGAAAGGGTCGCTCCTCCTGTGTTTTTGGGCATAGGAAGTAAAAGATAATTTTGAATTTCCTTATCGTCATCCCGAGGAAGACCGCAAGGTCTGACGTGGGGATCTTTTCATGGGCGAAGTGTTGTTGTGATCGTTCTCCGATAAAAAGATTGCCACGTCGCTTCGCTCCTCGCAATGACG
>CAJGDL010000070.1 GCA_904502075.1 uncultured Alistipes sp. | reverse complement strand
TTCGCTATGCTACGCGACCTTTTGTTGAAAAATCTGCGCTTGGAGTGCAAAAAATGAAATAAAACCATTAACTTTGCATTTTGGGGTATTCTCCCTCGTGATAAGGAGGTGTTTTCATGAAAAATTGGAGGGGGGGATATTGTAACCCTATGGATTTCAACGAGTTGCCCATCCCGTTTGTCTGCATTGCAACCAATATGATGAATGGCGAGGCCGAAGTCTTGGACAAGGGCGAGTTCACCAAGGCCCTGAGGGCCTCGATGGCCATCCCCATCCTCTTCGACCCGATCACAATCGACCATACGCTCTATGTAGACGGCGGCTTGGTGAATAACTTCCCCGCCGAGCAGTGTCGGGCCATGGGGGCAGATTATGTCATCGGTGTAAGTATGTCGCCCGGCTTGGAGAGTGACACAGACAAACTCTCCTCGATCTTCTCGCAGGTGAAGCAGCTCAAGGAGATCATCACGGACAAGGAGTTTGAGAACTATGACAGCCTATGCGACATCTTTATCAGTCCCGATCTCAAGGGGGTGGGCATGTTGAGTTTCGATGCCGAGAGTGTCGCGAGAATCACGCAGAGTGGCTACGAGGCCGCACTCAGCCACGAGGCCGACTTTCGGGCACTCAAAGAGGTGGTATTTGCTGGTGGTAATGAGGTTGCCCCCGAGCCTACGACCAAAAAGCGCGCGATCAACATTGTTCGCGGAAGGGTCATGATCTCTAAAATCGAGATGGAGGGTGTCTCCTCGAATATTGAGAGGTGGATGCGTCGCATCTGTACGGTGCAGGTTGGCGACGAGGTCTCCAAAAGCGATATCGACAAGTCGGTCTCCATCTACTATGGAACGGGCAACTACAACAACATCACCTATACTCTTCACGAGGATCCCGCCTCGGAGGAGGGGTATATATTGAGGTTCAACTTCGTCGAAAATCCGCCTCACGACTTTGGAGCGGCATTCCGCTTCGACTCCCAGGATATGATCTCGGTGTTGCTCCGTTTGGGGTTGAACAGCAACCGCATCAACGGATTCAAGGCCGACCTGAGTGCCAAGTTGGGCAGCAACCAGTGGCTCAGGGCAAATTTCTCCTACGGCCGCCTCTTCTACCCGAAAATCAACCTTGAATATCGCTTCAGAAACTCGGAGTTGGATGCCTACGATATGGACGATCTGGTGATGAATATGAAGTTCCTGCAACATCGCTTCCGACTCTATCTCTCCGAGAATTACTCGAGAATTGTCAGTGTGGGTGCCGGTATTGAGGCCGAGTTGCTCCAACCTCGTAAGGTGATGTATTCGCTCTACGATGCCGTGGACAGCGATTATGAGTCGGTCAATACGTTGGGAACCTTTGCCTACCTGCGCTACGATAATCTCAACAAGAATAGCTTCCCGACCCGAGGAGTCAAAGGTTCGATCGACTTCCTGTGGAAGGATATGACGTTTACCTCCAAGGGGATGGATAGCTTCGGATTCGGCTCCTTGACATTCGGACTCGAGGGCTATATCCCCGTGGTGGAGAGTCGTCTTGTGGTGATCCCTCGACTCTATGGCGGCTTCCTTTTCGGCCCCGGGGCCGAGAGTGGCTCTTCGCAGGGGTGGAATCCCCTCTTCAAGGGCCCCGTTCCCTCCTATCCGAGTATGAACAACCTGTTGGGAGGCACCGAGATAG
The DNA here is from genome assembly GCA_904502075.1 of uncultured Alistipes sp. Lineage (GTDB taxonomy): Bacteria > Bacteroidota > Bacteroidia > Bacteroidales > Rikenellaceae > Alistipes. Next base: position 7,337 of record CAJGDL010000070.1, on the reverse strand, counting down.
GCCGATATATCGACCATCAACTCCCATTCATTGGACTGAACAAAATCTCGTTGGCATTCAATAACTTGCTGATCGGCCGATTGGATGTCCGTGCGCGCCTATTTAGAAAACACTACCTCACCGCCCTGTTTAACTATGGGCGTTCGGGCATCGATTTGAAGAGTTTTATCGGAATGGAAGAACCTTTGCAGTGGGGCGATCGATACAATTACAACGCCTCGAATTGGTGGGGGGCCGGTCTTCGTTACTCGATCGATACCAAGATCGGACCGGTGAGTTTCGAGGTCAGCTCGTCGAATATTTCGCGCAAGGTGAATCTCTATTTCAGCGTGGGCCACTATTTCTAACGGCCACCTTCTCTTTGGAGAGGAGAAAGAGTCTGTTTTTCGGAGGCGAGCACTCCACCTTGGAAAACAAAAAAATCCGTTGTGGCTGAGCCGCAACGGATTTTTTGTTGATCGGATCAAGACCGCATTAGCGGCGGCTCTTGGCGTAGTTCTCCAGGTTCTCGCGGATCTGCTCGGGCGAGAGCACCGAGATCGAAACCTGCTCGCCGCGCTTCAGGTTCATCTTCTCCACGGGGGTGATGCTGCGGCCGCGCGAGGCGGGGGCTACGCGGTCGCCCGAGAGCTTGACGCGCTTCACGTTGCTTGCCGAGCTCTCCGGCAGCGTCTGGCGTGTGCGCTTCAATGCCGTAGCCGAGTTTACGCGGCGGAGCGTAATCTCCGACTGGATGAAGGCCGAGCACGAACCATCGAGACCTACCAGGTGGGGGTAGTACATCTCACCCTGGAGCTCCAGCGGTTTGATCGTGATCGTGTTCTTATCCTCCGAGATCTCTACGGGGAAGTGGCCGGTCTGGCCGCCCACGGTCATCAGCATACCGAGCTGCTGGAGGTTGGTCGAGTTTACACCCATGACGTGCAGCCCGCTGTAGCCCAGTGCCGGATCCATCGTCGAGACATTGAAGGGCATCGTGACGTTGCCTTCTGCGTCGATCTCCAAGTACCACTTCGGACCAAAGTCGTAGAGCAGGCCCGCAGCGTCGATGTACTTGTAGGTGTCGGCTGCCGCGGCAGCGAAGAGGGTCTCGGGCGAGATGTAGGCCGTAGTGCTGTAGTCGTGGTAGGGCGGAATGGGGTAGAGGTCGTAGCCCTGGCACGAGAGGCGGTTGTAGTTGCGCGTCTTCTCGTTGTAGCGGGCGAAGGTGCTCTCGATCTGGTCGAGCTGCTCATCCACCTCCTCGGCCGTCATCTTGTTGTAGATGCTCTTGGAGAACTTGTCGTAAACGGCATCGGTGATGAAGCGGCGGTCGAAGAGCAGGTCACCGATGTGAACGGGCGTTTCGCGCGTTTCACGCACGATGCTGTCCTCACCGGTCTCGTTGCTGTGAACCGTGTAGAGGTACTCGGCGCTGATCATCCAATCGCCCTGCAAGTCGCTGAAGAGGGGCGACTCCGAACGAGCGGGGAGCTCCTCGGCCGAGGTGGTCGACTCCACATAGCGGGCGATGCTGGGGGTACCCTCGTCATTGATGGCCATTACACCCAGACCGTAGGTCTTATCGGGCTGCAGCTGCGTGAACTTGAAGTTCAGGCCTAGATCCGAGTTGATGTAGACGAGCTCATCGGGGGTGAAATAGTTACCCTGAGCGATGATTTCGCTGACGGAGTAGCTCTGTAGGGCCTGATCCCAGGCGTGTTTCACGTCGTAGGCATACTTCACCTGTACGGCATCGCCCGACGTACACTTCACATTGTACCACAATTCATAGGGGCTGCTCTCTTCGCCTTCGGGGGCCTCAATGGCCTTCACCGAGAGGGTGGGGGCACCCTTCGTGGGTTTGGGCAGGCGGTAGAAGTGCTCCTGATAGAACTGGCTCGATCCCGAGAAGTTGCCATCTTCATCGGTCTCTTTACCCATGCCGACCAGTACCAGGCGGTAGCGGGTATCGGTGTCGGGGTAGAGCCAAATGTCGTTGGGGTTGAGGTCGGTCTCGCCCGAAAGCATGATCACACCAAAGCTCTGGAATGCCATCGAGGTGGTCAGACCCCACTGAATGGTCTCGGGCTCGCGGTCGGGCAGGGACGAGAGGTACTGCTCCCAGGTCTCGTCGGTGAAGATGCCGGCCAGGAACATGCCCACATTCTCCGAGGGGGTGAGGTGGATGATGCCTCCGTTGGGCTTCAGCCCCGAGTCGTCGATCTCGATCGAACCCTCCAACTTGTCGGGAAGGGTCGTGCGAAGACGGAAGACGCGGTAGTAGCCGCTCCAGAACTCATGCTGATCGGTGAAGACCTCCTCGGCCAGGGGCGAGGTGCCCATCACCACCGACTGCAATTTGGGGTCGTGCGGGCCGCCGCCGAACATCTCGTTGCCGCCCGTGTAGTTGTAGTAATCGAACAGGGCGTGGTACCAGCCGGGCTCATGGAATCCGGCCGTGTAGTCGCCGTAGAGCCAGTCGCCGTCTGCATCCTGGTAGTCGTAACCAAGTTCGCCCTCCTTTACATACTCAAACTCTCCGACCAGGAAATAGGTGGGCTGACCGGGGACGATGGGCTCGTAGAGCCAGGCATCGAAGTCGTACTCGCCATTGTGGATCGGGTAGCTGTTCTCGATCGAGTTGTCAAAGGTAAAGGTCTTTGATTCGCTGAAGAACGTGCCCATCGTGTCGTGGCGGTTCAGAGCCTCGGCGTGGATGCCGATCGACTTGTAGATCAACGCATCGCAGATACCCCACTTGAGTACATTGCCGCGCTGCTTCACCTCCTCGGGGAAGTTGACGTGCACCTTGAAGCTACGCTGCTCAATGTCGAAGAAGGTGATATCGCCATCGAAGTTCGAGGTGGTGAACTCTACCTTCTTCACCTCGCCGTAGAAGTTGTCGTCGCTCTTCGTGCCGGCAAAGTGTACGGCGTAGAGTTTGTTGGCCTGGAAGCCGCTGATGGTGAGTTCCGTGGTGCCATCGGCCTCGATTTTGAACTCCTTGCCCTTGGTGGTGATCAGCAGCTCGGAGGGCGAGAGAAGGGCCTCCTCGTCTACAAAGTAGTGTACCTTCGAGATCTCCTTCGTGGTGATTTCGAAGGTGGCGGTGGTGGGGCCTACCTCTTTCACCTCGACCGAAAGCGAGTACTCGGTCTTGGGAGGGGTGGGAGGTTCGGTCGTCTCCGTCGTGGCAGGGTCGCTCGAGCAAGCTCCCAATCCGATCATCATGAGCATCGTGAAGAGTGATGCCATGACCTTGAAAAGTTGATTTTTCATTTGGTTTGGTAAAAAATTACAAAAATAGGTTTGTTTAGGTTTCTTAACTAAATGCCATAACGCCTTTTGGGGCGACCAAAGGTAGTAAATATTTCCTAATTTTGGTGGCCGAAAGGGGGGAGTTGGTCTGTTTTTATTTTCCGGAGGCCTTGTTTTGCAACTTGGTGATCTCCTCTTCGGCTTTGGCTGTGAGTCTGTCGGCCTGCTTGCGAGCCTCCTTTACGAGGGCCTCGCCGGCCTTCTCGGCGGCGATCTTGGCCAGCGGATTCGATGCCTTCTCTACCAAAGCCTGCTTCTGCTTTTCGGCCTCGGCTACCAGTTTGTCGCCCGCCTTCTGTGCCTCTTGACGCAGTTTTTCGGCCTGCTTGTCGATCTCGGCATTCAGGTTTTCGGAGCCGGTGAGCTTCTGAATCTGCTCATTGACCACATTCGACACGGCCTCTTTGGCGGCGGAGGCCAGGTCGACCGAGATCTTGGGCGAGGAGAAGGTGCCGCCGATCTTGACATCGAGCTTCTGGAGTACGCTCGCCGCTTTGCCCGGCAGCGAGACGCGGGCCGTGTAGTCGATCGTTTGGTCGAGCCCCGTCGAGCCCGAGATGTTCATCGAGGTTTGGCCCAAGTTCAAGTCGAAAGGTTGGGTCGAGAGGCGGCCGTTCTGGATGGCGAACTTCACTACGAGTTCTTTCGAGAGCGAACTTTGGATCTTCTCGGCCTTCAGTGCCTGGGTTAGTGCGCCGAAGATCTCCACGTTTTGGAGTTGAATGTTGCCCGAGCGCAGTTCTCCCTTGGCATTGACCGAATTCAGATCGAGCGACATATCGGGCTGCATGCGACTCGACAGGTCGAGCGACATCGAGTAGTCGCCTCCCGTCTTGCGGAACAGGGGAACCATCTTTTGTACCAACTCCAGCTGGTTGAAGGTCTCCGAGAAGGAGGCCTTCTTCACTTCGGCCTTCAGTTGCAGGGCGGGTCGTGTGGGATTCTCGGCCGTGGAGTAACTTCCCGAGGCGGCAATCGAACCGCCCAGGGCCTGCATGGCGAGTTTCGAGAGCGAGGCCTTGCCCCCCTTGACATCAATATTGCCTGTGAAGTCGCCGATCGTCATCTTCTGGAAGAGGATCTTCTTGAGCGAGGTTTGCAGGGCGAGATCCAGGTTCTTGGGCACCTCGAAGGCGGTGGTCTCTTCGGCCGGGGCTTCAGACTTCTCCTCCGAGGGCTCCTCGGGGCTCTCTTCGGGCGTTTCGCTCGCGGGGGTGCCCATGAGTTCGTTCAGGTCTAAGAGGTCGGATTTCAGGTAGAGGCGACCGTGGAGCAGGTCGTCGCGCAGGGCCCAGCCCAGGACGTTCGAGAGTTGGCCGTTGGCCGCCAGGTCGCTGCGACCGATCTTCACACGGCACTCACCCAGGGTGATCGTAGCCGGCGAGAGCGAGGTGGTGAGGCGTGCTATCTCCACCGTCGGCAGCCCCTCTAATTCGGCTTGTACCTGCTCAATGGTGATGTTGCCCGAGGCTTGCATCTGCTCATAACGCTCCTTTTCGATATCCGAGAGGCGGCCTCCCACCTGGGCATCGAGGGTTACCAAGCCCTGCAACGAGATGCTTTCATCCAAGGGGTAGACCTCCTTGATGGCACCCAGGTTGATCTTTCCGTTTGCCGTGGCCGCGAATTGGAGGTCGCTCAAGGGGGTAGCGGCCGTAAGCGAGGCCGAGAGCGAGTGGCCGGCCATCGTCAGTCCGAAATCCGACACCTCGACCCGCGTGGCATCGAGCGTGCCGCCCGGGTTTTCGACTTGGGCCGCAACGCGGATACCTGTAACTGCCTGGGGTAGAGCCGAATATTTGAAACTTCCCTCCTTGATGCCCAGCGTCAGACCGAAGGCGGGGAGTTGGTCGCCGATGAGTTGACCCTTGGCCCAAGCCCCCAAGGTGAGGGCTCCCGAGGCCTTCAACCCCTCGAAGTCCTTCGTGTAGAAGGCCGGAATAAGCGATAGGATCTCGCGGAACTCCACCTTGTTGGTGTTTAACTTTAGGTCGATGTCGGTCGCCTCGTCGTTCAGCCCCACCTCGCCGTCGATGGTCATCTCGATGGCATTCAGGCGGAAACGATTTTCGCTCAAGGCGAAGTGCATCTTCTCAAGGTCGGCCTCGATGTCGGCGCGCAACTCGGCCTCCAGCCCGTTGGCCAGGGTCATACCTCCGGTCGAGAAGCGGATCTGCTCGGCCAGCGTGTTGAGTTTCAGGGTGCTCTTGGCGGCCGAGAAGTCGCCCTTGAGTTGCAGGTTGAGCGGCGTGATCGAGGCGTACATCCGGGTGGAGTCGTCGTCGTAACGCAACACGGCATCGCGGATCGTCACATCGCGCAGGGCGAGGCGGAAGGAGCTCGGCCCTTCGGTGGCTTCAGCCTCCTCGACCGGCTCTTCCTGCTCGGCGGAGGCCTCGTCGGTGGACTTCATCACATCCCAGTTCACGAAGCCCTCCGCGCTCTTTTTTCCGTGGAGCAGCGGAGCGTCGAGGAGCACGCGGCGCACCTCGAATCCCTCATCCCCAAAGAGTGAGGCGAGGTTTACCACCACCGAAATGCGCTCCGCGGCCACGATCGTATCCCCCACAAAGGGCTCCACGCCGCTGACGAGGGTCAGCCCGTCGAGACCGATCGAGGCGTTGGGGAAGTTGCGCAAAAGGCTGATGTCGAGATCCTCGAAATCGAGGGTCGCGGTGAGCATCTTGTTGGCTTCGCTCTTTACAATCTCCCCGATTTTTCCCTTTAGAATCAGTGGAGCGACTAGCGCAAAGAGCAAAAGCAGGGCAACAAGGGTTGCCAAAATTTTAGCAAAAGTCTTCATGTGTGGAACTTTTTATTGGGTTACTACATCTTTTTTTCTGTCAAGTCGAACCGCAGGCGGAAGGGTTGGGTCTCGATGGCTTGAAAACCTGCGCTCAAGTAGAGTGCGTGTGCCGCGCGGCGGTGGTGCGACGAGGTGAGCGAGAGGGTTTCGAGTCCTTCGGCTTGAGCGATTTCGATCGCTTTGCGTAGCAGGCTGCGCCCCACGCCTTGTCGGCGGGCCGCATCATCGACCACCACATCCTCCACCCAACCGCGTCGTGCGGTGAGCGTGGGATAGAGGGCCAGGGTCAGCATGCCGACCACTTGCCCCTGCCATTCGGCCACGAGCAGGTGGCAGTAGGGGGACTGCACCACTTCGCGGAGATGCTCCTCGGGGAGGTGATGCATGGTGGGGTTGAGTTGTGGCAACAGGGCCTGCAACTTTTTCTGCAACTCCGACCCCTCTATCGGATCGGTTATTTCGCGTACGACGATCATAAACGACAAATCTTTCTTACAAAAGTAAGAAAAAAAGTGCAGGAATGTGAATTTTCCTGCACTTTTTTCTCCGGATCGGTTTTTTAGCCCACCAACCAGGCGATGTAGGCCACATAAATGGCCAGGAAGATTACCGCCTCCCAGCGATCCAGGGCGCGACGGCGGAAGGTGAAGGCCGATAGGAAGAGCAACACGGCACTCAATACGACCATCAGGATGTCGATCAGCGAAATACCGCCCAACGTGAGGGGGTGAATCGAGGCGCTGACACCCAGAATGAGGAGGATGTTGGCGATGTTCGAGCCCACGACATTTCCGAGGGCCATGTCGGCCTTGCCCTTCAGGAGGGAGACCACCGACGAGGCCAATTCGGGTAACGACGTACCTCCCGCCACCAGGGTGATGGCGATCACCGACTCGCTGACCCCCATGCGACGGGCCAATGCGGTGGCGTTGTTGACGAAGAGGTCGCCTCCGAAGATCAAGCCGCACAGACCGCCCACAATCATCACGGCCGAGAGCCACATCTTCATCGGGGGCTCGGCATCGGCCTGCTCACCCGTTGCGGGGAGCTCCTTGCGGGCCATGCGGATCGTGTAGGCCATCAAACCGATGTAGAGGATGATCATTGTCGCCCCTTCCCAGCGAGCGATTTGGTTCGAAATCCCCAGATGCAGATCCTTGTCGCAGGCGAATAGGAGCAACAGCATCGAGGCAGCCATGCCGATCGGGATGTCGCGGCGGATGGTGCTGGA